>JBKJUT010000017.1:0-14391 GCA_046590515.1 Ferruginibacter sp. | reverse complement strand
TTATTGGCCAGCGGTTGGGTTTCTCCCCTTCCTTCTATAGTAAGCTTGTTTACATCAATATTATATTGAGAAACCAGGATGCTTTTTACTGCTGCTGCTCTTTGTATAGATAGATTTAAATTAGCGGCATCCTCCCCATCGCTATCTGTATGACCGATAATTTTTACCGGCGCAGTGGCTTCTTTCAATATTTTACTGACATCCAGCAGCGAGCCCATACTTTCAGGTTTTAATGTAGCCGTAGCTGGGTAAAATAATATGTTACTTACCAGCTTTCCTTCTTCAAAACGGGCGCGGGTATCCGGTACATTTTTGGCTATACGGATATTACTTATATACACATCAGCGCCACCTACACTGCCAAAAGAAAATCCCAATTGATTAGGGAGGTATTGGTCACTTACGGCCGGAAGGTCATATAATTTCCTGTCGTTCCACCACATGCGAAATCGCTTCGCCTGGACACTCATACTTATATGAACGGGAATAGTATTGTTATAACTGAGATTTTCAGTCATATTATCAGATAACTTTTTATTATCAATACCATACAAGGTGGCCCTTGACTGGTTACTGCCGGTACTTAATATAGATTCAAAACTAACAACAGGCTTGCCACTGTTAAGGATGCCTTCATCAGTTACCAGGTTACCGCCGGTATTTATAAGAGATATATTAAGACGTGGGTCGTAGGAATTTTTGACCATTAATAAATCAAACTCTATTGTAAAATTATTGCCCCAGCTTTGTTTTTTATTACGAATAATATGTCTGGAACTGGTAGCTGCCAGCTTCAACCATTTGCCATCCAGTCCTTCAATCGTAACAACCTCTGCAGAAGTTGTAGTGATCCAGCCTGCCGGGGCCTCACCTACATTATCATTTTCAAAATTATCGAAATACAATATGGCATCACCGGGCACAAAATCGAATTTGCTGTACACTTTAAGTTCTTGCCGGCTGCTGCCTTCGTTCATATCGCCGGTGCTGCTTTGTTCCGCTTTAGCCGTATTATCCTTTTCAGTGCTTTGCTTTTTATCGAAAGTTTTATCAACTTCCTTATTAACGGCCTGTTCCGTTTTTTCTTTTAACTTCTTAAATATCTGTGCGTGTAAGCCAATGGTGCCAAAGATCATTATTAAGATGGACACTAAGATTTTCATGCTGATTTTATTTATAATTTTTCTGAAATAAAAACCATAACTACCGCGAAGGTTCACGGTAGTTATAGGCTTACTGCTTCATAACCTTACCCACAATTTCATGTTCCTGGTCCCCCAGCACAAGTAGATAAATGCCAGCAGCAAATGAACTCATATCTGTAATCACACTGGTAGCACCCGGCTGCACGCCAATGGATTTTATTATTTTTCCATTTGTATCAACTATCCGCAGTTCCCTTTGTTTTCCGCTGGCAGTAAATATTACCGTCATCCTGTCTTTTACCGGGTTTGGATATGCGGAGATACTGTAGCCGAAGCTATACCTGTTAATGACTATTATATTACTGTAAATAAAACTTCCATCCAGGTCAGACTGTTTTAAACGGTAATATGCAATCCCGGTTAATGGTTGCAGATCGTTAAGGCTGTATTGATGACTGCCGCTGGTATTGAAAGCCGCAACCCTGCCGATGTTTGAAAAATGAATTCCATCCGCACTTCTTTCCACCTCGAATCCGGCTGTGTTTATTTCATTTTCTGTTTTCCAGTTTAATTGTACACTGGTATTTTTATTCTGTGCCGTAAAAGCCAGTAACCTTACCGGTACAGCAAAGAGGCTACTGGTAACCGTGAAAGGTGAGAAACTTGTAAACCCTGACTGTGACCTGCTATACTGGCCATTTGGTGCCTGCACCGCAGCCGCCAGGGCTCCATATTCCCAAATCCCGGTGTGGTGTGCAGTACGGCATAAAGCTCTGTCGAAGCCAGGTAATTCGCTGTTAGTACTCCACCAGAATTCCGCAGTGGCGTTAGTTCCACCCGGGTTATTTTCTTCAATAAACCAGGTACGGTCTACATTAGCAAGTAATACAGTATCTCCTGCCGTACCATCTAAAAGCACATAGTCTGCCACTCTTACACTGAAATTATCTGGTGTACCGGAGTTATTCAGCCTGACAAAATTCATACTGGAGACAGTAGGGCCTACCGGGAAGATATTTTCAACATTACTGTTTACAAGTTTAAGTTTACCGGTGCCGTTGCTGATGACAAAATGTGCAGAATCGTAGTTAAGTATAACTCCATTTACTGTAAGGTCATAGTCTCCCAGCATTATTTTTCCACCAATCCAGCCTTTCAACTGGGCAGGCGCAGCCTGTTTCATATCCAGGTTTCCACTAATAGTAACAGCCTGCTTCATTTTTGCGAGGGTGGTAAAGTGGAGGCTGTCGTTGTTATTTAGCAAATCATACTCTGTTGGACTGCAATTAGAAATTTCGGTTATTAAATAACCTTCATCAATAGTAAAGCGCATTCTTTTGCTCACAGTCAGGGTGGCTCCGGCTGCAAGACTAAACGGCAAACTATCCAGCGCCGTAACAGCATAGGTAGTATCTTTTATAAAGAATTTAACCCATGCTGTACCATCTGTCGGACCCAGGTTTTTAATAATAAAATTAACTGTAACACTATCTCCTTGTACAAAGCCGGCAGGATTAAAGCTGATGGCGCCAGCGAAACTGCGTGCCATATCGGGCGCATTGCCTACGATGATAGCACGGGTAGCCAGGTTGTTGTCCTCTCTTTCTTCCACCATGGTATTGAATGGATCGGCAACGATTTTAATAATTTTTACTCCTGGTATGATAGATGAATAACTTGCGGTAGCCGCTACCGTGGTATCCCGGCCAGGTAACAGTGCATTGATGGGCACATCTGATCCTAACTGTATGTCATCTACCAAAAACCGCAGTACTGACGGTGCAGTAACCTGCCCACCCATATTTTTTACGGTGCCTACTACAGTGATATTCTGCCCGGTATTCGGGTTAAGACTGCTCGGTGAAATAAATTGCGACAATACTTCCAGGTCGGGGAGGCTTTCTACGACCCTTATGTGAAAATCACCTTCGTTATTTGTTTCATCATTTTCACAGATTGTATTGGCGGTATCTGCCAGTACTTTCACCACATAGTTTCCGGCAATGGTAAACATGTGGGAGAAGGAAGCATGTGCGGCAAAAATTTCACCCGCCCTTACATTATTGATAGTATCTGCGCCTATCCTGCTGCTGTTAAGCGTAAACTTCACCGTTACATTGTCCACATCGCGTTCACCAGTATTTCTGATGGCCGGGTAAAACTGGTTAGTAGTAAATACCCTGACTACAGCGGGGTTAGCCGCAGATCCCACTTCACCACTTATCTGGTAAGGTGCGAGGTCTGCTCCGAAAATAACCTGCCGGCTGTTGTTAGTTTCATCAGACTCCACTACAGTAAAGTTTATATCCGCAAAAGCATCTACCGGCAACCCACATGCGTCGCCTGCTGTAGTAACTGTATAGGCATCTGAAGTTACCTGTACAATACTACCTTCTCCTAATGAGGCTATACTCTTCAGGGCGCCTACCTGCACCCCATTTACCCGGAACCGTACATTAAAACTGCCGGCACTCCGGCCTGTATTTTTTATAGTGGCCGTAAATTGTGTAGCACTGCCAATATTTAAGGCGGTAGGTGAAGTGGTTATTTTTGTAACAGTAAGATCGGAGGCAGGAACAACCATGGTAAAGTAGACAGTGTTGTTGCCTTCATTTGTTTCAGCCACACTGCCATCAGCATCAGTAACTACTTTTATTATGTGTGTTCCGGTAGTTATCGTTGGGTCGCTATATACGATAGGTATGGAAGAACCGGCTCCCAATGAAGTGATATTCCGGGTATCGATAAGGCTGATAGCTCCGCCGGGGATTGAATCATAAATTCTTACCAGGTGGGCGCCTGCCGCTACACATTTAATGTTTGCATCATAAAAACCAAAGGAGGTGAAACTAAGTTGTGAGTAATTCTGTATAGTCAGGTCCGGCATGTTAGCTACCGGGTTTATCGTTACGCCGCCGGTGTGCGACATTGGTATATAATTGCCATGATAAATGGAACTCGGAATCTGCAGGTATTCTACATACACATATTTTAATTCAGCAGTGATAGTGGTAGCTGTAGTTGATGTCAACGGTATGTTTACCGGAACTATTACTGTATTACCTGGTCCATGAGAGTAATCTGCACTCAGAATTGTCTGTATCAATACGCCATCCTGGAAAACTTTTAATGTATCCTTAATGATTTCATCAAAGGCATTCCAGAAATTGGCCAGGTTTCTTTCCCGGTATTGAAGAGTAATGCTAACTACTCCGTTACTTCCTACTATGTTTGCACAAGGATTGCCACTTACAGTTGCAAACGTACCTCCCATTGAAGGAGCAGGTACACATGCATTCGGAGCCGGGCAAGGCAAGGCAATTGAGTTAGTCACCAGGCTGCTCGTGAATGTGAAATCGGTAATACTTACTGTATAAGTAAAAGTATTGCCACAGGTAACACCCGAGAGGAGATAACTGTAATCTCCGTTTGCATTGGTGGTGGTAGTAATTATCTGGGTGCCTGTATTAATCGTAACTTCTGCACCAGCCACAGGGGTAGAGCTGCCGGTGCCATAATAAACCGCATTACCTGTCATCATGACCTTAACCTGCGGGCATTGTTGAGAAGAGGCCGTAGCCGTTACTGTTATACCGCTAGGCAAATTAGGTGACCCTACCACTACCGGCCTTATGGCATAGTTATTTAAAGGGTTAATATCTCCCGTTGTGTTGCTGCTGTCTACCCAAACCTTTATTGGATAAAACCCTTCGGCGGCAAACGACAATGTGCGGCTGATAGTAGTATTTGAAAAAGGATTTACCGCAGGAATTATATCATCGGCAATTAAAATACTATCCCTGAAGAATTTCACAGGCACATTAGTTGCCGGTATGGCGGTATTATTGCTTACCCTGGCAAACACAGTAAACGTTTCCCCAGGTAACGGATTGTTTTTGCTGAATGTAATATCATTGGCAAAAATTCTTAAATCCAGTTGCTGGTTGGTTATTACTGGACCACTCACATAACCGGTGTGTATGGTGGTTGCCGTGTTTCCAAAATCATCCAGTGCTGTAAACCTGTAGCCTGCGTTATTTGTAAGGTTGCTGTGTGTAAACGTATATGTATACACGACGCCATTAATGTAATCCGTACCTGTTCCTTCTTTTATCATACTGAAGGTGCCCTCGTTAAGATCTGTGAAATCCTGGTCACCATTAAGATCAATATTTACTTTTGGATAGCCACTTTGCGGGGCCCGGTTGATAGATGATTTATATAGAATTTTATAGGTATAATCACCTGGCTGCCCTGCAGCCACATTTACACCGGTATTGCCGTTATATGGAGCGGCAGCCACAAACTGCAACACTGGTGGCGCTCCCGGATTATAGCCATTTCCTGATAAAGCCGTTGTAACAAAACCTACTCCTGTGGTAGAAGACTCTATTTTCAACAGCGTACTATACAGTTGTACTACGGCAGGTGTAAACAATACATATACATTCAGGTTACCATTCACCGGTATTACACTGCCTGCTGCAAAAGAAGGAACAAAGGCAGGATCTGTGGTAGTTACATTACTAAGCGTAACCGGCACATTACCTGTATTCTGAATATTGAATGCCACATTATATGATGTATTAATGGGTATATTCCCATAGTTATATCCTGTGGCAGGACTGATAGTCCAGGAAGGAGTTTGAACCACACCGGTGCCACGCAAACCAACATTATAATTGCCGGCAGATGTCTGGAGTTGCAAAGCCTGGATTGAGGTGGTGGCAACTGTGGGAGTATAACTCACCTGCAGTATGTGCGACAGTCCTGCCGGAATTGTAATTACTCCTGCAGCATTTGTAGTATAAGGCGCATTTACCACCACAGCATTTATTGATTGTGACACTGCGCTGTTATTTGTTATAGTTACATTTAAACTGCTGGTAGTATTAACAGTTACATTTCCAAATAACAGGCTGTCAGTAGACAATGAAATGAGATCAGTAAAGAATGAGGTCACATTTGAAATGCTCCATCTTCCATCAGTTCCTTTACTTCTTATATATAAATTGTGCTGGCCATTAGTCAGGCCTGTGGTATTTACCACTACAGACTGGTTATTGATATCTGTAGCTGAAGCTATACTAATTGCAGTGCCGTTTCCAAAACCCGGATCAGTATCCAGGAAATATTCTGCCGAAAAAATATTTGGTGCCGTAACCGGTGCAGTTGGGTATACCGGATCCCCTGTAATCACAATGACAAATTCTTTCACATTGGTAATACTCCAGTAGCCCTGGTTATTTTTTGTGCGTAAGAAAAGCTGGTTCGTAGAAGCTGGAGAAAGACTGCTGGTATTCACATTCACCAGTACATTATAGATATCGAGTGCTGCAGTCACAGGTATGGCTATACCATTGCCTGGCCCGGGATCTGTATTAATAAAATATTCTGCGGCAATGATGTTTTGGGCTGCAGAAGGAGCCGATGAATAGGCAGGGTCATTGGTGATGGTAACTGCAAATTCTTTTACATTCACAATACTCCATGCACCCTGGATATTTTTGGTACGCAGGTAAAGTTGGTTGGTAGAGGCTGGAGCCAGGCTGCTTGTATTCACATTCACCAGTACATTATTAATATCCAGTGCTGCCGACACAGGAATGGCTGTACCGTTTCCCGGACCGGGATCCGTATTTATAAAATATTCGGCTGCAATAATATTTTGCGCCGGTGCGGTAGCCGGTATATAAGAAGGGTCGTTGGTGATAGTTATGGCAAATTCTTTTACCTGGGCGATACTCCAGGCACCCGCACTGTTTTTTGTGCGCAGGAAAAGCTCATTGGTAGTAGCGGGCGAAAGGGTCCCCGTATTAACACTGACACCCTGGTTACTTATGTCAAGCGCCGCTGAAATTGAAATGGGTGTACCAAGTCCTGCGCCAGGATCTGTATTGATAAAGTATTCTGCCGCTGTAATATTTTGCATTGCTGCAGGGGGAACAGGATAGACCGGATCTGAGTCTGAAATAAATTCATTGGCAACGGTCAAAGACCAGTTGCCCTGGTTATTTTTTGTGCGGAGAAAAAGCCGGTGTGTACCATTGTTGAGCCCGGTGGTGTTGATGCTTGCGGCTTGATTATTCAGGTCAAGCCCAGCCGCAATTGTTATGGAAGTACCGCTGCCAAAGCCAGGATCTGTATCAATAAAATATTCTGCTGTAATTACATTCTGTGGTAACGGAGTGGAGGCTGGGTAAGCAAAATTGAAATCAATTATAAAATCACTCATAGAAGCCAAAGACCAGCTACCCTGATTATTTTTGCTGCGCAGGTACAGGCGATGTACACCATTTGATAAAGTGGATGTATTCACAGAAACAGGAATATTAACCAGGTCAAGTCCGGCAGAAACAGTAACAGGTGTGCCGTTGCCAAAGCCAGGGTCAGTATCAATAAAATATTCTGCGGCAACAATATTCTGAGTGGAAGGATTGGTGGTATAAACCGGGTCAAAATCATACATAAATTCTCTTACCCAGCTTACTCCCCATAAACCCACAGCATTCTTCGTCCGCATCACTAAACTGTGTACACCGTTTGACAGCCCGGTTACATTTATGCTTGCAGGAATATTCTGCACATTCACTCCCGCACTAACCGGTATAACTGTGGCCATTCCTATACCAAGGTCTGTATCTACATAATATTCTGCTGCAATTATATTTTGTGGCGATGCAGGTGCAGATGGATAGGAAGGGTCCTGCGCATTGGCATATACTACCATACCGATTAACAGTACGCTAATGAAAAAGCTTTTCATTTTCATTCATTTTAATGAAATGATCAAATACTGTTACTAATTATTACTCCTGGTACTAAAGGTTACACTCATAGTGGCACTGCCGGAAGGAATAGATGTAGGTACCGTAAACGCATAAATACTGGGTATGCCCGGAATACCTGATAGTTTGTATGGATCGGTGGCACCAAAGGCACCACAATCAGGGCTTACTACGCTCCCTACTGTTAAGCCTGCAGCGATAGCCGGGGAGCCTGCTTTTAATTGATAGCGCGCATCAAAACTCCCGGTCAATAAAAACACAGTTGACATGGTAACTCCCATCTGGTTGGCAGATGCAGTGACCGGAAGTGCCTGGGTTGACCTGGCGAACAGGTTATTCTTAACTGTGGTGTTAGTGAAGATCCAGTCGTAGTTGGGATCGGCTATGATGTTATTGGCAAAGTAGCAGTTGGGAATGTCACTTGCATATGTATTGAAAAAAGTATTGTTTCTTATGATGTTGCCCGATCCTGTTAATGATTGCAGGCTCATATATCCGCTGAATCCGTAAAAAATAGAATTCTCCATTACAAAATTACTCAGGTTACCTGTGGTAGCCTGGATACCTGTGTTTTCAAAAAAGCATTTTCTTATCGTGATGTTACTATGACTAGCATTCGAAAAAGTAAGACCGCCATTAAAATGAACCTTTTCAAAAGTTAGATTATACGCTGCAGCACTGCCATTAATATTAATTCCCTGCACGGTGATACCTAAAAATTTACTTCCATTGGCCCCATTATTAATAGACATCCCCCCGATTTTACTTTCTTCCGTTACGGCCTGTAAACCTGCGTTTCCCGGAAATGTAATATTTGCCGGATTTAAATAATATCCCAGGCCTATTATCACCAGCCTTTTATTCATGGATACTCCCGGGTATTGAGTAACACTCGATTCAAAGTGTAATGTATCTCCATCTAAAACAGAGGCTGAAGCCAGCGCAGCAGTAAAATTTGTAAAATCTGCTGTTACACCTGGTGTGTTGTTAACCCTCCAGATTTTGGCCTGAGATTGAAATGCTGTTAATACCAGGGTAAGAATAATTGAGGAAATGAAAAACTTTTTCATGATTATTATTTTTAAGATGAATTTTTTTGAATCATAAAAGTCTATATTAAACCAGGTGAATACCATCCCTTTTTTAGGGGATATTAGTTCATTTATAAAATTGTTTTGAAGGAGGAAGGATTCCATATTTGTTTACTGACAGTAAAAGTCTATTTTACTTCGAAGTAGGGCATCTGAATAAAGAGCGCGAAGGAGCGCAGTACCTATGTAATTGTGTACAATCAGGGTGAGATGTCACCACGACCTGGCCTTATGATTATTTAAGTTGAATATGTACAGGTGTTTGTTACTATATATCCTTATGCTATCCGGTGCGCACAATGTATGCGCCCAGGCTAATGATATGACCGGGGAGCTGTCCGTTTTAAGCCAGGAACCTGTTGACACATCTGCAGTGAACCGTCTGAATCATTACGCAGAAAAAATACAATTTTCCAATCCTGATATCGCCATCAGGGCTAACTCATTGGCGGTTACCAAAGCACGCAAAATCAACTATTCACTGGGGCTTTCAATAGCCTATGGACTTCGGGCCGGTTTGTTTTTTTATGAGATGAAACTAGACAGTTGCCTTGAGTTACTGGATAAGGCCTATGCGCTGGTAAAAGACAATAAAGAGCCTGCGTATAGAAACCAGGCAGCTAATCTCATAAACCGCTATGGCGCTATTGATCAGCGAAAACAAAATTTTGACCTGGCCGTAGAAAGATACCTTCAGGCCGGACAGATATTTAATGAAACAGGTGAAAAACTAAAAATTATTTTTTCTTATTACAACCTTTCCGGAATCTATAAATTTTTAGGAGATACAATTAAAATGTTTCATTATGCGAATGAAACCTACAGGCTGGCAAATGAATCTTCTGATCCTGTTTCAATCATTAGGGGCCTGATTGCCTTAGGTGATGCTTATTGTGTGGTAAGGAATTATGATAGTGCATTAATAATATCTTCAAAAGGCCTGACACTGGCTCAAAAAATGGATATGACCTTTGCCATAGGCATCTTTAATAATTTTATCGGGTTATACTTTACCAACAGGGCCTTACAGTACGACTCTGCCATTGCTCATTTTAACCTGGCATTGGAAAATTTTAATAAAATAAACGTACAATATGACATTGCACTGGTGTACCAGAACATGGGAAATGCGTATTTAAAAAAGAGAGACTTTACGAATGCAGTGAAGTCTTCCTTGAAAGCAGTAGACCTTGCCAAAACGTTGCAGTTGGAACAGGTGCTGTATTACAGTTTGAGGGACCTGGTGGAGGCGGAAGAAGAGCTTGGCAATATTCCTGCAGGTTTTGCCTACCTGAAATATTTCGTGGCTGTAAATGATTCACTTCAAAATAAAAATAACCAGAAAAAGGTTTTTGAACTTGAAAGCCGGTACCAGGAACAGCAAAAACAAATCCTGTTACTGGCAAAGCAGAAGATTATTGAAAGGAAAAATCTTGTCAATTATTTACTGGGCATAGGAGTGATCTTATTACTGATAATTTTTTCATTGTTATACCGCAATTACCGGCACAAGCAAATTTTACAGCAGCGAAAAATAAACGATCTCGAGAATGAAAAAAAATTAACCGCAGCCAATGCCATTTTAAAAGGGGAAGAGCAGGAGCGAACCCGGATTGCCAGGGACCTGCATGATGGTTTAGGAGGAATGCTTAGTGGTATTAAATTTTCATTTACCACGATTAAGCAAAACCAGGATATGACAACTGAAAACAGCCAGGCTTTTGAACGCAGCATGGATATGCTGAACAGCTCCATTAAAGAAATGCGCCGGGTGGCACACAATATGATGCCCGAAGTACTCGTAAACTTTGGCCTGGATACAGCACTCAAAGATTTATGCAACGACATCCAGAAATCAGGTGCCCTTAATGTAACCTATCAATCCATCGGACTGGAAAAAGATATTGACAGGACGACCTCTATCGCTATTTACCGTATTGTACAGGAACTTCTAAACAACATAATGAAGCATGCAGCTGCACAATCTGCCATTGTGCAAATCAGCCGTTCAAAAAACCAATTGATGATTACTGTAGAAGATGACGGGCACGGCTTTGATACAGGAATATTACAGCATAACAAAGGTATTGGCTGGAGTAACATTGAAAACAGGATAAAATTTTTAAAAGGTACACTTGACGTGAAATCAGGACATAATACCGGTACATCAGTACATGTAGAAATAAAACTGTAGCAGGAAAATCATGGAAAAAGGGGATTAATGAAAAAGATGTTTCCCGTTCATTTGTATACAATCAAAGTAAGGTTAACACATTGTTTTTTAAAAAGACGCCTTATGGTACAGGCCGAAATTTACACGCACAGTATTTTTTGCAGAACAGACATTTAAAATTTAATAATGGCCATTTCAATATTTATAGTAGATGATCACTTTATGGTAATAGAGGGTATTCATTCCCTGTTACAGAATGAAAAAAGCATCACGTGGATGGGACATGCAGGAAATGCTGCCTCCTGCCAGGCCTTCCTGCAAAATCAACGGCCGGATATAATCCTGATGGATATTAACCTGCCCGACAAAAGCGGGATAGACCTTTGTAAAGAAGTAAAAGACCGGTATCCTGCCGTAAATATCATCGGCCTCAGTACTTTTAACCAGCAAAGTTTTATAGAAAAAATGATTGCAAATGGTGCATCAGGCTATGTATTAAAAAATGCGACCCAACAGGAACTAATGGACGCAATTCATACTGTAATCAAAGGAAAGCAGTTTTTAAGTTTTGATGCGGCAGTGGCATTACGAAAGCAAGATGAGGCACATAGTGTACCCTTAATCACCCGAAGGGAAAAGGAAGTGTTGGAACATATTGCAGAGGGAATGACAAATAATGAAATTGCACACCAACTATTCATAAGCACAACCACGGTTGATACCCACCGGAAAAACCTGCTGCTGAAACTGGGCGCGAAAAATACCGCCTCCCTGATAAGGATCGCTACCCAATTAAATATTGTATAACCTTGAGTGCTTTTTATATTCTCTCCAAAATATTGCCCTCAACTTTAACTTTCATCCTGCTCAGGTTTTGCAGCATTATATTTTTCCGCAATTGGATTACAACAACCAGGTATGTTATGCAATTGAATTACAATGATTTAAATTTTTATTTTTATTACTTATCTAAATATCAAATAATTTATATATTTAATATTATAATTTATATCTTGGAAGTTCTTCCCTGTCAAAGCACCTCATTTTTCATCATTAAAAACTTACTAAAATGAGAAAGTTTCTTTTCACGTTGCTGCTTATTCCTGCACTAGGATTTGGACAGGCCAAGACCGTTCTTACGTCTAATCGTGTTTTTGCAAAAAATGACAAGGTTTCAGAATTTGAACAGGCCCTTGCCAATCATGCCCAGAAATATCACACCGGTGATGTTATGTGGCGGGTATGGGGAATTGAATCCGGGCCGGATGCAGGCGGATACATGATTACTGAAGGTCCGAGTAGCTGGAATATATTGGATGGCCGCGGCGACATCAGTACCGCACACACTACTGATTGGGAAAAGAATGTATTACCGCTTACCGTAGGCCAGGGTCAAAGCGGTTATTATGAGTTCAGACCTGACCTGAGTACAGTGGCACTCACAGATTATGCAGACAAAATCGTAATCAATCACATGACCACAAAACCAGGGAAAAATGTATTTGTAGTGGACCTTATTAAGCGATTAAAAAAAGTGTGGGAAGGAAGTAAAGAATCTGTAGCTGTATATTCATCCGCTTATTCCGGGGAGCCAGGTTATATCATGGTAAGCCGTTTAAAAAATGGTTTAAAGGAACTGGCAAGTGACTACCGGAAGCCATTAACAGAAAGATATAATGATACCAACGGCGCCGGTTCATTTGATATATGGTTAAAAGATTATTCAGAGTCCGTACAAAGCCGCTGGTCAGAGATGCTTACATATAAACCCAAATTGAGTTCAAAATAACGTTTCATTTCTGCTGGTACCTGCATTTTTTGGTGTACTTGCAGATGCGGAAACACATATCATTTTATTGATAAAGCCGGAGCCCTCATTGGAGAACTCCGGCTTTTTTCCTTGGTGTTTACAATTATTTTTTTACGAATCTGAAAGTAATCTTAAGAGAGCCATCAGTAATCTCTCCGAAATATACTGAAGGTAGAAGGTCTTTAACCGGAACACTGATTGTACCCGCGGAACCTGAAACCTGGCGGACCACTGTGGTTCTGCCGGTCACATCACGTATTGATAATTGGGCGCGGTTAAATTCGTAGCCTGTAAGATTTATATTGAGTACATCACTCACCGGGTTCGGGTATATACTTACTTTTTGCAGGCTGTTGATATCTACAAAACGGATATCACTGAAACTACTGGTGTTGTTCACATCTACTTGCTTGAGGCGGTAATAATTTTTCCCTGAAGCAGGCTGTGGATCTGTAAAAGTATACTGTGCGCCACCACCATTAAGTGCAGTGCTGCTTACAAAACCAATTGCCTGGTAGGTATTGCCGTTAGTACTTCGTTGCACTTCAAAACCGCTGTTATTCACTTCGGTCTGGGTCTTCCATTTCAGCAATACCTGGTTATTGTTCGTTTTTGTTGTATTGAATTCCAGACCGGTAACGGGCAATGCACCGAAATTGCGCTTATATTGCAACATCCACTGGTAAATGTTCAACCCGTTTTCGGTGAAATTTGGATCATAGGTACGGGTCCACGCATCATGGGAAGGGCTTTGAAATATAGTGAGTTTTGCCAAAGGTGTAGGCGGGTTAGGACTGTTATTTATACCGCTGATATTTGCTAAAGAGGTGCTGAGTGGCACTACGCCATCGTTGTCATTATGAGTAGCCCATACAGGAAGATTGGCATCAGCTATATTTTGCAAATAGGGATTCCAGGGATAATTAGCACCGCAAATGGGTACGATGGCTGCGAGCCGGTTGGCACTGGCAATGCCATAACCTGCATAATCCCATACTACACCGCCGCCCATACTGATACCGGTTAAATATATACGCCCAATATTTACTTTATAATTTGATACAGCATAATTGAGAAGGTTTTCCACGTCTGCATACGAAGGCCAGTTTATGAATTGAGGTGTAAGCACAATAAATTTATGTGTTTGACCCGCCACTGTAAAAGAGGTAGGAAACAAGCCATATTTAATCAGCATATTTGGGCCGGCGTTTGTTAAACGCGGCAATTCAGCCGCGCTTCCATTTCCTGATTCACCCATACCATGCAGGTAAACCAGTAGCGGGTATTTTTCAGTGGTGGTTACATCATACCCTTGCGGCAGGTAATCGTAATAACCATTTGAATTGGTGGTAATAGATGTGTTGAAATGAGCAGTTTGTACCTG
>JBKJUT010000167.1:0-6220 GCA_046590515.1 Ferruginibacter sp. | reverse complement strand
ATTGCCGGCAGCTCAGTAATGCTGATTGCCGGCCAGTACCTTAGTAATGCCAACAATGGCAAGGGTGTATTGGTAGGAGGAATCAGTGGCATACCGCCCACCAAAGTTATTATTATCGGAGCCGGTATAGTAGGAGAATATGCTGCACGGACTGCACTGGCTATGGGCGCCAGCGTAAAAATTTTTGATAACAGTATTTACCGCCTCAAGCGTTTACAGAATAACATTGGGGGTCGTTTATGGACTTCCGTTATAGAGCCCAAAATTTTAGCCAAACAACTTAAGACCTGCGATGTGGCAGTGGGTGCCATTAGTGGTGCCGGTGGCCGGACACCTATTGTTGTAACTGAAGAAATGGTAAGTAACATGCGGCCGGGCAGTGTAATTGTAGATGTAAGTATCGATCATGGTGGTTGCTTCGAAACCAGCATGGTTACTTCACATAAGAAACCTGTTTTTAAAAAATACGATGTTATTCATTATTGTGTGCCCAACATTCCAAGTGGCTTTGCCCGCACTGCTTCCCAGGCTATCAGCAATGTTTTAATGCCTTTATTGCTTGAAACAGCGGAAGACGGCGGTATTGATAACGTAGTTTGGCACAAAATCAATATCCGTAGCGGCATCTACCTTTTTAAAGGCAGCCTTACTAATTTTCACCTGAGTGAACGTTTTGACCTGAAGTATACGGATTTAAATCTTCTTATCGCCAGCCGCAGGTAGCAGACTATTTATAATCTGAAATGCTGATAATTTCCTGGCAGAAACTATATTCCTTTTCATCATTGCTGCTGATTATTACCAGCCGGTTCCTGCTATGCGCGGCTACCAGTGAATGATAAAGCGCTGTGCCCTCCGCATCCAGGTTGGTAGTTGGCTCATCAAGTAAGAGTACCGGGGTTTTACTGAAAAATGCCTGGGCAAGTTTCAGACGCTGTTTCATTCCGCTGCTGAAATAACGGATCTGCTTACCTGCAGCGGCCTGCAAACCTACCTCCTGCAGAATATCGCCGGCACCTGTTGTCAATTCTTTAAAGGTGCTATGGAAATTCAGAAATTCGGTTGCAGTCATCTCTTCCACCAGTTCAAGGTAAGGTGCAGCAATGGCCATGAATCTAAAGGAATCAACGCGGTTCAAGCCGGACGCATTGTTGTGGTATTGCACCTGGCCTTCACTTTGCAGGATGGCACCTGCGATAACCTGTAATAAGGTAGACTTTCCGGAGCCATTAGCACCGGTAATTGCATATGCACCACCAGGAAGAAAATTAAAGTCCAGGTGGCGGAAGATCCATTCCCGGTTATATCGTTTGCCTGCATTCAGCAAACTAATCTGCATCGGTCTCGTCTTTTTTTGAAAGCTTTACAATTCCTTTTTTGCTTTCACGTATAAAAGTTACGATAGCGGATTTCTCCTCGCTTACCGGCAGGTTGCTTTCCACAAATTCCAGGGCCTGGGTGATATTCAGCCCCTTATTATAAATATTACGGTAGATCTCCAGAACTTCATTAATAGTTTCATTTTTAAAGCCGCGACGTTGCAGTCCTACTGAGTTTACGCCTACATAGCTTAATGGGCTGCGCCCGGCTTTTATGAATGGAGGTACATCTTTATTAATAACTGTATCGCCTGCCACATAAGTATGCGCTCCTACACGGGTAAATTGCGCGGCGCCGGAAAGGCCGCCTATAATACCATAATCACCGATTTCTACATGGCCTGCAAGCTGCACCGCATTAGCCAGGATCACATGATCACCTAAAATACAATCGTGGGCAATGTGCGCATAGGCCATTACGAGGCAATGTTTCCCGACCACCGTTTTCCACCTGTCTTTTGTACCACGGCTGATGGTTACACACTCCCTGATAGTGGTATGATCGCCAATTTCCACGAATGTTTCTTCTCCTACAAATTTCAGGTCCTGCGGTATAGCACCGATTACGGCACCTGGGAAAATCATGCAATGCATACCGATGGTAGTGCCAGCCATAATTACCGCATTTGACATGATATGGCTGTCATCACCAATAGTGACATTATCATGAATCACTGCAAAAGGCTCTATAGTAACGTTATTGCCTATACGTGAATTGGGACTTATATGTGCGAGGGGGCTTATCATAATTCCGCTTTGGGTCTTTTTACAATTTGGGCAACCAGAACGGCTTCGGTTACCAGCTTATCTCCGATAAATATAGTGCCTTTCATCTCGCAAATACCTCTACGTATCGGATGGAGCAGTTCCATTTTAAGAATAAGTGTATCTCCCGGAACCACTTTTTGTTTGAATTTACAGTTTTCTATTTTTAAAAAGTAGGTATCATATTTATCCTCTGAGTCACTGGGAATAGCCAGTAAACCACCGGCCTGGGCGAGGGCTTCCACCTGTAATACGCCTGGCATCACGCAGTTTCCTGGAAAATGACCCTTGAAAAAAGGCTCATTATAAGTAACATTTTTTATTGCAATCACATGCTTGTTTGTCAGCTCCATTACTTTATCTACCAACAGGAAGGGATAGCGGTGGGGTAACACTCTTTCAATTGCATGTATATCCAGAAGAGGGGTCTGGGTAGGATCATATTTAGGAACATCATACCTGTTCTTATACTTCTTTATATGATCTTTTATTTTCTTGGCAAACTTTACATTGGATGCATGCCCGGGCCGGTTGGCAATGATGTGACCCTTAAAAGGAAATCCTACCAGGGCCAGGTCACCGACTACGTCCAGGAGTTTATGGCGGGCAGCCTCGTTGGGAAAACGAAGTTTAAGGTTATTGAGTATTCCTTCTTCACTGACTTTGACATCATGTTTATCAAATATTTTCGAGATCCGTTCCACCTGTTCATCATTCACCGGCTGATCTACCACTACGATGGCATTGTTTATATCACCGCCTTTTATCAGGTTGTTGGCAATTAAAAACTCCAGTTCATGGAAAAAGCAAAAAGTACGGCTGGAAGCCATCTCATCATTAAAATCTTCTATATTTTTAAGATCAGCATGCTGGGTGCCAAGTATAGGTGAATTGAAATCAATCAGCGTGTTGATACGGTAACCGTTATAAGGCAATACCACCATTTCCACTTTTTTCTCATCATCGGTGAAGGTGATATTTTCCTGTATCTCGTAATAAATTTTAGTGGCATCCTGTTTCTGGACCCCTGTTTTCTGAAGAGCTTTTACAAAAGGTTCTGCACTGCCATCCAGTATAGGCACTTCTTCTCCATCAATTTCTATTAGTACATTGTCTATCTGCATACCCATGAGTGCTGCCATTAGATGCTCAATGGTACTTACTCTCGCGCCTTTTACTTCTATGGTTGTGCTGCGGTTAGTTTCAATCACATTGTCTACATCGGCCTTTACGACTGTTTTTTCAGGAAGATCGACGCGTTGAAAATTGATACCGGTATTAGGTGCCGCCGGCTTCAACCGCATGTTAACTGCCTGGCCGGTATGAATGCCGGCCCCGGAAATAACTAATTCATCCTTTATTGTATGCTGAAAATGCTGCTCAGATCCATTCTGTAACTCCATATCTGCAAAAATATGAAAACTATTGAATTATGAAGTGGCGAGATGGGAAAGGTCAAGCCTATTTATTATTGGGCACTTTGGCGGAGTTCTTTGATGATATGTTCCAGTTCGGATAAACGCTTTTCAAGTTCCGGCAAATTGCGGTTAACCGCCTGGCTGCGTAAAGCACTGGTATACTCAAAGGCTGGAGAACCTGTGACTGCGGTGTTAGGAGATTTAATGGATTTACTTACACCGCTCTGGGCATTGATCTTTGTGCCATCCGCAATCTGGATATGTCCTACAATCCCGGCCTGTCCTCCAATCATTACATTATTGCCGATCTTGGTACTGCCGCTTACTCCAGCCTGGGCGGCAATAACGGTATTGTTTCCTACTTCTACATTGTGAGCTACCTGTATCAGGTTATCCAGTTTAGCACCTGCTTTTATAAGGGTAGAACCCAGGGTAGCCCTGTCTATGGTAGCATTGGCGCCGATTTCCACATCATCCTCTATCACCACGTTGCCTATCTGCGGAACTTTTTTAAAAGTGCCATCTGCCTGTGGAGCGAAACCGAATCCATCACTTCCAATTACTGCACCGGCATGTATTTTTACATTGCTGCCAATTATACAATTGTGGTAAATCTTTACACCCGGATGTATAATTGTGTGGCTTCCAATAGTCACATTATTGCCGATATAAGCGTTTGGAAAAATCTTTACTCCATCGCCGATCACTACCTGCTCTCCTACAAAAACAAAAGCGCCAAGAAAGACCTGCTCACCGATTGAGGCAGAAGGGTCAATAAAAACAGGCTGTTGTATTCCTGTTAATTGCTGGGTTTTGAGTTGCTGGTATTTGTCTAACAGGGTGGCAAACGAACTGTATGGATCACTTACCCTGATCAGAACGGCCTGTATACTATGTTTTAATTCCAGTGTATTATTAATGATAACAATAGACGCTTTAGTGGAATATAGGTAATCTTCATACTTGGGATTAGCCAGGAAAGCGAGTTGTCCCTGCGTAGCTTCCTCAATTTTACCGAATGAAGATACGGTCTCATGCTCGCTCCCTTCAACTGTTCCCTGGATGATCTGTGCTATTTGTCCTGCTGTAAATTGCATGAGTATATCTTCGATGAATTAATCACCTTATGTAACAAATGTAATATTTTTTAACCTTGCCCCTAAGGTTTTCATTAATTAGTGCATTGTCTACTTCAGAAATGGCTTTAACTGTTCCATCTTTAAATAAAATATTAATGTGTTCATCTTCGAAATTATAGGTGCTGCTGGTAGCCTCGCCAGTAAAAACCAGCCATCCTGCTTCTTCGGTTGAAATTCCCAATTTATCCGCGGCCTCTTGCTGCCACATCTCTACCTGGCCGGCAGCTACCGGGTGGGCATGGTATTTTACTTTAAGCAAATGCCGGTCAATAATACCGTTACAGAGAAATGACAGGACCCTGTCGGGGTGGGATCTCCAGCTTTTAATTGCCATTAAAACATCGTTGTCATCAATACTGCAGAATTGTTCCAGGCTGGTATTTTGTGGCTCATGAATAAGGTTATTCAAGGGTTGCTGGCATTGGGCGCCTACCAGCCGTGCACGCCTTATTATCCGCTGTAACATCTGCTCTGCACTGAGCACGGTTTTATGCAGGTACACCTGCCAGTACATAAGCCGCCTGGCCACTAAAAATTTTTCTATGGAATAAATGCCTTTTTCTTCCACCATAAGTTCACCATTGTGCACGGTGAGCATTTTCAGTATCCTGTCATATCCTATCGCGCCTTCGCTAACCCCCGTAAAAAAACTATCGCGGGTCAGGTAATCCATACGGTCTACATCCAGTTGTCCGCTAACAAGTTGGTATAAAAATCTTTTTGGATAGCGGTTGGTAAAAATTTCGATGGCCATACCTAATCTTCCCTGCATTTGTTCATTCAACTGTTCCATCAGTTTCATTGAAATATGCTCATGGTCCATACCTTCAGCCAGCACATGTTCCAGCGCATGCGAAAAAGGTCCATGACCTATATCATGTAACAGTATAGCCAGTTTCGCCGCCTGTTCTTCTTCCGGAGTAATATCAATTCCTTTACTTTTTAATTCCTGTATGGCACAACGCATAAGGTGGTAGGCGCCTAATGAATGATGCAGCCGGGTATGAACCGCACCGGGGTAAACCAGGTGAGCCATTGCCATCTGGTGGATACGCCTCAGCCGCTGGTAGAAAGGATGTGCAATAACCTGGTTTATTATTTCATCGTCGATGGTTATAAAACCGTAAACGGGATCGTTGATTATTTTATGAAAAGCCATTAAGGGTGGTATGTTAAAAGAATTACAAAGTGAGGCAAAGCTACAAAGCATCCTCCTAAAAAATTACATTTGCAACAAGTGCCTCCTCCACGTCACAGGCACATGCTTACCTGTACTGAATACAATCTTTATGTTTGCGTAATCTTTGATTAAAAATTAAGGTATATGAATGTAGTAAAAATACTTTGGGTAGATGATGAAATTGACAGCCTTACATCGCAGGTGATGTTTTTAGAAAACAAGGGATATGAAGTGCATACCCAAACCAATGGATTTGATGCTATAGAATTTGTAAAAAATAATATTGTGGATGTGGTATTACTGGATGAGACGATGCCAGGTATAACCGGTCTGCAAACC
>JBKJUT010000285.1:0-5145 GCA_046590515.1 Ferruginibacter sp. | reverse complement strand
ATACAAGAATCCTCCTGCATTGCGGGAGGATTTTTTATTAACACCAGTATAGAATATATTGCAAATATTTTCAACCAACATACACTTCAGATGTACCCAAATTTATATTATGTGTTTAAGGACTGGTTTGGTGTAGAGTGGCAAGGGCTGAGTTTCCTGAATACTTTTGGTCTTTTCGTGGCAATTGCTTTCGTTGTGGCAGCAGTGGTGTTATCTGCTGAATTGAAACGTAAAGAAAAGCTGGGCTTACTGCACCCCAGGGAGGAATCAATTACTGTTGGAAAGCCTGCTTCACTGCTTGATATTTTTTTAAATGTAGTTGTTGGTTTTGTATTCGGTTATAAAATACTCGGGTTGTTTATTTCCAAGCCCCCGGATATGAATGCCCAGGCCTATATTTTCTCCGCGGAAGGAAGTATTTTAGGCGGGTTGTTGGGCGCCGTTTTACTGGGAGTACTTAAATACATAGATAAAAATAAGCAGAAGCTTGCCGCGCCTGAGCGCCGGATGGTCAGGATCTGGCCGCACGACAGGGTAGGCGACATTATTATCCTGGGATTAATTTTTGGAATCCTTGGAGCCAAACTGTTCGACAGTATGGAAAATATGGATGAGCTTCTGCGGGATCCACTCGGAACCATTTTTTCCAGGAGCGGACTTACATTTTACGGTGGATTGATTTTAGCTACCATAGCTATCCTTTACTTTGCAGGTAAGAAAGGAATCACTATTAAATACCTGGTAGATGCAGCAGCACCTGCTCTTATGATCGCTTATGCGGTCGGCCGGATCGGCTGCCAGGTTTCCGGTGATGGGGACTGGGGAATTTTTAACAGCGCCTATACCAGTGACCAGAATGGCAAAGTTCGTTTAGCCGCCCCCGGTGACTTTGAAAATAAACTGAAGCAGAATGCTGCTTATTTCAATACAGGCTATATTACCAGTGCAGAAGGAAAGGAAATTTATTCAACCGACAGGGTGTATGGTTCACTTGATAAAGTTCCTCATAAATCTTTTAAAGGCCCCGCATTTTTGCCTAAATGGATGTTCGCATATTCCTTCCCGCAAAATGTGAACAAAGATGGTATTGAAATGCCGGGGGTAATTGATGAGCATAGGTATGTATTACCTACGCCCGTATTCCCGACTTCTTTTTATGAAACTATCATTTGCACTTTATTGTTTCTCTTTATGTGGGCAATACGAAGAAAAATATCCACCCCCTTTGTCATGTTTGGCATTTACCTGGTATTAAATGGAACAGAAAGATTTTTCATTGAATTAATACGGGTAAATAAATCCTATTCATTTTTAGGCTTTTCCACTTCACAATCAGAACTGGTAGCCCTGGGCCTGGTGGTAAGTGGGATACTCTTGCTGGTGTATGCGAAAATCAATAAGCAGGCTTTAATTGGTAAGTAGTTTCGCACTTAGCATCATTGATTTGTATTTTACTTGCGGGGTATCCAACCAACATTTTTATATTTGTACAAATTTATATTATGGCTTCATTTGATATGGTAAGTAAAGTTGACCTGCAAACGCTGGACAATGCAATCAATATAGTAAGTAAAGAAATTACTAACCGTTTCGACTTTAAAGGCAGTCATGTAGTAATTGATCTCAATAAAAAGGATTTTAAAGTAAACCTGGAGGCTGACAGCGACATGAAGATTCAACAGATCATAGACGTATTGATCAGCAGAAGTATGAAGCAGGGGCTGGCCGCGGAAGTATATGACTTATCCAAGGAGCCATTTCCCAGTGGAAAGGTTACGAAGAAAGAAATTCCGGTAAGAAATGGTATAAAGCAGGAAGATGCAAAGAAGATTGTAAAACTCATAAAAGATAGCGGTATGAAGGTCCAGGTAGCTATAATGGACGATATTATCCGGGTTACCGGTAAGAAAATTGATGATTTACAAGAAGTTATACAAGCCAGCAAAGCCTGGTCTATTGATATCGCACTTCAGTTTGTAAATATGAAAAGTTAGAGCAGCTAGTTATTTTCTTGTAAAGAGATCAGAATCAGC
The DNA here is from genome assembly GCA_046590515.1 of Ferruginibacter sp. Lineage (GTDB taxonomy): Bacteria > Bacteroidota > Bacteroidia > Chitinophagales > Chitinophagaceae > Ferruginibacter. The sequence continues at coordinate 3,112 of JBKJUT010000285.1, read as the reverse complement.
ACAATTAACTTACATTTGCACCTTTAAAACCGGTACGGCAAAATCCGTACAACAAACATAAAATCATGAAAGAAGCAATTCACCCGAAAAATTACCGTCCAGTTGTGTTTAAGGATATGAGTAATGGCACTACTTTCTTAAGTCGCTCTACTGCGGAAACTAAAGAAACTATCGTTTTTGAAGAAGATGGCCAGGAATATCCTGTAATTAAACTTGAGATTTCAAATACATCACATCCTTTTTACACTGGTAAGAACGTATTGGTGGATACTGCAGGCCGTATCGATAAATTTAAAAGGCGTTACGAAAAGAAAGCAAAATAAAACAATCTTATTTTATATAAATTGTCCTCCCGAAACCCGGGGGGATTTTTTATGTACAAAAACAACCAAAATGGATTTATTCCTTGAAGAAGGCCCTGGCAAAAACAAACTTTTTCCATTCACGGAAACCAGGCATACGGCAGACATTCTTATTGGTTTACTGACCATCAGGGAGAAGTGGAAGTTACTAACGGGCTTTAATATACGCACAGGGGAAACAGGAGAAGCCAGGTCACAGGAAATTATAATTGATGCCAGCCTGGTACCTACCGTGGTGAACTACAAAGCTATTTTGGCGGCAGCGGGTTCAGGAACATCAATTGAAGAAAATGAAGATATCCGGAGAATAGTTTATCCCTGGCATATCACTCAAAATAACGATTGGGCTATTCGCCAGGATTTCCCTCTTGTAACAAAAGGAAGAAAATCTCAGCCACTGGCAGCAACTAACCGATGTGAACACCCTGAAAATCTGTTTATCGAACCTGACGCTATTGTAGAGTATAGCATCATAAATGCCTCCGGCGGACCAGTATATATCGGCAAAGAAACGCATATCATGGAGGGTAACCTGGTACGCGCCCCTTTTGCAATCCTGGAGGGGAGTGTCTTAAAGATGGGATCGAAAATATATTCCGGCACCACCATTGGCCCCTGGTGTGTCGTAGGGGGAGAAGTTAAGAACAGCGTCTTATTTGGTTACAGTAACAAGGCTCATGATGGTTACCTCGGCGACAGCGTTTTGGGAGAATGGTGCAATCTCGGTGCCGGTACCAGTTGCAGTAATGTGAAAAACACAGCAGGAGATATAAGAATTCCTGTTGCCGGGGAGCCGATTAACGCCGGGCAAAAAACCGGGTTGCATATGGGTGATTACAGCCGGTCAGCTATTAATACCTCCTTTAATACAGGTAGTATTGTTGGAACATGCTGTAATATATTCGGAAGCACCGCACCACAAAAATATATTCCAAGTTTTACCTGGGGACAGGAAATTTATATTTTTGAAAAAGTCTTGAAAGATATCACTAACTGGAAAAAATTAAAAAACAAGTCTCTTACAACTACGGAAACCACCATATTGCATAAATTGTATACTACAAATAAATAACCATGAGAAAACAAATAGCTGCCGCTAACTGGAAGATGAACCTGACCCTTAAGGAAGCCAATACATTGGTAGATGAAATGCTGAGTTCAGGCCACTCCCTGGAAGATGGTCAACAGGCCTTATTTGCAGTTCCTTTTCCTTACCTGCTACCGGTGCAGGAAAAATTAAGCAGTAAAGCAAATGTGTTTGTGGCGGCTCAGAATTGCGCGGCAACTAAAAATGGAGCATTTACCGGCGAGGTAAGCGCCCAGATGCTGGCCAGCATGGGTATCAGGTATGTGTTAGTGGGTCATAGTGAAAGAAGAGAATTTAATTTTGAAAGCAATAGTTTGCTTGCCCAGAAAGTAGACCGTTGTTTGGAAGAGGGAATACATCCGGTATTTTGCTGTGGTGAACCCTTGAATATTCGTGAGGCGGCTACGCAAAACAGTTATGTAGAGACACAATTAAAAGAAAGCCTCTTTCATTTGTCCGCAGCGCAAATGTCAGGTTTTATTATAGCCTATGAACCTATTTGGGCTATCGGAACCGGCAAAACTGCCACTTCAGCCGAAGCACAGGAAATACACGCGTATATCAGGCAGGTACTGGCAGTTAAATACGGAGATGCCATAGCTGGTTCAATATCTATTTTATACGGGGGTAGTGTTAAAGCTGCTAATGCGGTGGAGATATTTGGTCAGGAGGATGTAGATGGCGGATTAGTTGGCGGAGCCAGTTTAATAGCCCCAGAATTCTCGGCCATCATTAACAGCCTTAAGAAAAGGTAGGAAGGAAAGCACTTTCAAAAGAGTTTAATTTTTGCAGGTCAAGAATAGTCACGCTGTTACTTTCATCACGGTGGTACATGGGGAGAAAGGATGCACCCACAACAATCTCTGAAAATGTATAAGAAGTACGTGAGACTACCATGTTGCTGAATTTATCGTCAAAAGCTTTAATGTAGACAATGATTTCCCCGTTATTATTCATAAAGTCATTTTTATTAAACCCATAAAAAGGGCTGTCGACGGTAATAGGATGCACAATTGTCCAGCTTAAGGTTAAAGCGTTGACTTTCTGTAATTCTAACGCAAGAGGATAAAACTTATTTATTGTTTTTCCATTTTCCTCCACCCGCAGTGCCAGGGTTAATTGCGCTTCTGTGTCGGTTAATACCGCATTTTTATAAGGAGCGAGTCTCATCATTAAACCTGAAATATCACTATACGGACTGATTAATGCATTATGGGAGAACTTAAGGTAAGCCCGTGGCATACTGAACCGGCCATACATTAATCCTGTAGCTACTGCAAAACTCAGCAAACCAATAAGTGCCTGTAAAGCAGCCACCATACTGGTTGAAAAACCTGTCGGACTGATTCGGCCATAACCAACGGTAGTAAATGTCTGTGCACTAAAGAAAAAAGCTTCAGCAAATTTATCAGCCTGCGAATGTGTAATCATTCCTGAAAGATTCTCTACACCGATCATGTAGTATACAAAGGCAAATGCCAGGTTCACCGTAACGTAGAAAAACAGGATTACAGAAAAAAAATTCCACCAGGATAAGGCAAGCATGCTGTGAAACCAACTGTACCTTTCAAATATACTGAGACCTGTCTTTCGGGTATTGGCCAAACCCGTCTTATTAAAAAATCTGCCACCATAATTTGAAGCATTATCTCCAAAACCGGTA
>JBKJUT010000264.1:0-5159 GCA_046590515.1 Ferruginibacter sp. | reverse complement strand
GCAAAAAGACGGCTCCCGTCATAATTATTAAACACAAAATTGAGAGTGCCACTTAACACTGCCTCCATGCGGTTTACCCGGTCACCGCTGCGCATGAGGTCATTCAGGGTGCCTATCACCGGGAGTCCCGCACCTACATTTGTCTCAAAAAGAAAAGGTGCATTATATTCGGCTGACAGATCTTTCAGCTTTTTATAGTTTTCATAAGCCGATGAGGCGGCCACTTTATTACACGCCACCACGGCAATACTTTTTACCAGCAATCCTTCATAAGTATCTGCCACATCTTTACTGCCCGTAATATCCACAAAAATTGAATTACGCAGGTTGAGGATGCTGATGTTCTCCACGAATGCTGCCAGGTCAGCTTTGTTGCCACCGGCCAATTCTTCCTCCCAGGTATTAAACGATATACCCTTTTCATTTATAGCCATGGTACGGCTGGTAGAAAGTCCTACGATATTAACCTGGAGGCGTAACCGTTTTTGAAGAAAATCCTTTTGGAGGTTAACCTGCTTTATCAGTTTCTTACCAACATTGCCTACCCCTGTAATAAATACGTGCACCTGTTTTAGTGCAGTTTCAAAAAATTCTTCATGTAATACATTCACCGCTTTTTGTATATCCCTCGTATTAATTACCGCAGATATATTCCGTTCTGAAGATCCCTGGGCAATGGCCCGGATATTAACCCCATTGCGTCCAAGCGCAGAAAACATTTTACCGCTTATACCTGAATGATTCTTCATATTATCTCCAATGAGGGCTACAATAGAAAGATCTTTTTCAATTGTGATAGGTTCTACTTTACCTGCAGCGATTTCGTAACTGAAAGTATCATTAGCGGCTTTGCGTGACCGTTCAGCCGACCCATCTTCTATTCCCACGCAAATGGAATGTTCTGATGATCCCTGGGTAATCAGGATCACGTTTACCTGTTCAGCAGCCAGCGATTCAAATAACCGCCGGGAAAAGCCGGGAATTCCAACCATCCCGCTGCCTTCAAGCGTAAGCAATGATAAGTGACGGATGCCTGATATACCCCGAACAATACTGTCATCATTTTCCGGTGGCAGTACTTTGATTACTGTTCCATGTTCACCGGGTTCAAATGTGTTTTTAATCCAGGTGGGAATATTTTTTTGCATTACGGGGTGAATTGTTGGCGGATAAATCACCTTGGCGCCGAAGTGTGACAACTCCATGGCCTCCTGGTAAGAAATAGCTGGAATAATCTTTGCATTTGGCACCCAGCGCGGATCTGCCGTCATCATCCCGCTCACATCTGTCCAGATTTCCAGCGCACAGGCATCGAGAGCAGCTGCTACTATGGCCGCTGTATAATCGGAACCTCCACGGCCAAGTGTAGTAACAAGACCATTAGGGTCGGCTGCAATAAACCCCGGTAATATGGTGATACGAAATCCTGGTTGATTGAAGTAATGCTTTAGAAGTTGATTGGTAGTGTCAAAATTCACCACTGCATTACCGAATCCTGTATTAGTAATAATAAGTTCACGGGAATCTTTGCACCCGCAATCCAGGTTTTTATCCTGGAACACTGCAGTTAATATTTGCGCGGAGAGTAACTCGCCGTAAGCTGCTAAACGGTCAGCCACCCGCGCCGTGATTTCACCCAACAATAAAATGCCATTACATACTTCCTTTATTTCATTTAAATAATTCCGGATAATAGCGATTATGCCTGTACGGCGGGATGGGTGTATGTCGGAAACTACTTCCAGGTGTCTGTCCTCAATTTGTTTGATAATATCCCGGAAACTACCATCACCTGCCGCTGCCATCTTTCCGCAATTGATCAACTGATCGGTGGTGCCGCTCATTGCCGACACCACCACCACGAGCGGGCTATTGGCCTGGCTCTCCACAATTTGCCACACCAGGTGCATATTCTCCCGCGAGCCCATGGAAGTACCTCCGAATTTTAATACTTTCATTTTATTATTTATTGATCAAAAGAATGTTTGTGAAAAATCAGCCGAAGCCCTTAATATTATATGGAAGTGTACAACCCTTAACGGGTCGTAATTGTGTTGGCCGTGGCAGTAGATGCAGGAATGGTTTCTGGCCTAGTATGATGAGTAAATAATAACATCTGAATCAAGGTAAACATGTTTGCCGACAATTGCCCTGCCTTAATGTAAAAATACCTTATGGCACTATTCCCCACCGGCTTTGTCTCCCACGAACCAGTGTTCTTTATCGCGGAACAACACGTTAAATGTAGTCAACGACCCATATATACGGGTGATGTATTGCTGCAGGTTAATTTTTTCTTCATCACTCAGATTTTTGTGCGCATTGATCTGTTGTTCCATAACCCGCAGGCGGTCACGTAACATCACAATTTTATGAAAAAACACATCGATCGGAATTTCTTTCGGCTTTTGAGATTTATCGGCCGGTTGCAAAAGCATCACTCCATTACGCCACCTTTCACCCAGGGAAATTATTTCTCCGGCACCCGACCAAAGCCGTAGTATTTTCAATAAAGATATTTCGACTTCAGAATGGGTTTCTATTTCTGCTGTTACATTTTCAGGAATGATCTCTTCGAGGTGAGTATCTGTCTTTTCAATTTCCTTAATACCGGTATTGATAAAAGAAATGAGGTAAGTGGCATAACGGATACCCACAATTACTCCCGGGCCATGCTGGGTATGTTGTAAACGTGTGCCAATTCCAAGCAGAAGTTGTTCGTCCATACAAATAGTTTTTCCGAAGATAATTTATCTGCCGGAAAACCTTAAGCCGAATTACCGGCTACAGAGGAGGTTCACTTTCCGGTTGTAATCCGGGGGAAATCACAATCTGTTTTTTAAACCTCTTTTCAATCCTGTTCAGAATAAACATTGACATCACCAACCAGATAAGCCCCAGCGCCAAACCCGCCATTACATCACTGGTGTAATGAACCCGAAGATAAATACGGCTGATACCAATCAGTAAGATCAGGCTGATGCATAAAATTATTAAACCTATGCGTGCCCAGGCATTTTTGACCTGCTTATTGATCACAAATATGAGTAATCCAAAAAAGGTAAAACTCATAAATGCATGTCCACTGGGAAAGCTCAACCCCGGCACTTCGCCCAATAAAGGAATCTCAGGACGTGGCCGGTTAAAGAACATTTTTAACCCGAACATCACCAGCAAACTGGTAAAGGCAATGGCTGAAATTTTTATGCCCAGCCATTTATTGCGGATAACATAAAAAGAATATGCCATCAATAACAAATTTGCCGGAACCAGAAAATAATGCGAACCTAATAAAGTGAGATACCGGAAGAATGTGGTGTTGGAATCTGACACGTATTGGCGCAGAAAAAGAAACACTTTATCATCCAGGGTGAATGTTTTGTCTACGAAGATTTCTTCTACCAGGAATACGACCAGCCAAACGGATAAAAAGAAAGCCAGGAATATCAACAACGCATCTACGGTCAATAGTTGCAGCATTTTCTTTGTTCTGGAATAAGAATTTTTTATGACCCGGCGCATACTTGAATTAGATTTTTAATGAAAATAATTCGATACCCGCGGCTTTTCCCTTAAGATCTACCACTCCCAGGCTTTCACTCTGCCATTCCTTTAAGCCGCTGAAGTCAATAAAATCTTTGGAGACAATAAATTTTTGATTCAGCTCATTACACGCACTTCTTATCCTGGCGGTGGTATTCATTGTATCCCCACTCATCGCCAGGTCTTTTTTAATAATACCTATCTCTCCTACGGTAACATCCCCGATGTGTATCCCCACCCTGAATTCAGGGATGACATTATATTTCCGGCGAAAACGTTCACTGTTTTTTTGCACATTTTTCCGTGCTTCTATCACAGATGCCAAAGCGTAGCGTGCATTTTTCGGCGCGCTTATCCACGAAACTACAATTTCATCTCCGACATACTGGTATATCCGGCCGTTGTATTCGATGAGGGCCATGGATACATGCATAATGAACTCACGAATGAACAGAAAATATTGCTGGTGCCCTAACTTTTCAGCAATGGGAGTAGAATCTTTCAGGTCGAGGAACATCACAATCCTGTTCTCTACTTTGGGCTGGAAATACTTACCTAACAGGATATCGATAAACACTCCCGGAGAATATTTTTCATTGATTTCCATGTAAAGCTGGGTAACGATAAAAAGTATAATCCAGTAAAGCGTCTTTTGAACCAGCCACTCCGTTTGTAACGACTCATGCAGGAAAGTGGCTACAGAAAGCCTTACAGTCATATGCTGTACAAAAAGATTTTCGGTAAAATGCACCAGGAAGTTCATAAAAAATGCAGCACACAATAACATGATGCTCTTTAAAATGAAGTTGATCCATAGCGGGAACCTGCGAAATAGTTTTTTAAGTGTAAACACGAATAAATAACCGAGGACCAGGCTCATGAAGAAAACAAATACCTCTCTCAGCAAAATTCCCTTCACGGGACTGGCGAGATGCTCCAGGTCACTCAACAGCATCATCATCACATCAATAAGGGTCCAGAAAATAGAAATATAGAATATTGTCCGCATCCTGTATTTTCCCAGGCCTGAAAAATGTGAATATGATTTATCTAAACTCATTGTTTGTTTTGCAAATAAATAAAAGTATCCTTTTGTGCATTCACCGGCGTGGCATCGCCGTTGCTGGCAGGAAGGGATTCAAGATCACTGGTAAGTTCTACGGCGTTGGTATTATCATTCCATTGTAACTGGAAATAATCAAGTATTTCGTGGCGGCAATAAGTCTCCTGTAATTTTACACAAACTTCTATCCGGTGGCGCAGGTTACGGGTCATTAAATCTGAGGACCCCATGATCACTGTCGCTTCGTTATCATTGGCACCAAAAATAAATAAGCGGGTATGCTCCAGGAACCGGTCTACTATCCGCTTGACCGTAATATGTTCACTTATATCCTTTACACCAGGCACAAGGCAGCAAATACTTCTTACCACAAGTTGCACGGTCACACCCGCCTCACTGGCCTTATATAGTTTACCGATTATCCAGGGCTCTTCAAGATTATTTACTTTTATCCTTATAAGAGCCGGTAATCCTTTTTTTGCGGATTTAATTTCCTGATCAATCAACCTTTCAAATTCTTCCAGCATATTGAATTGTGCCACCAGCAATTCAT
>JBKJUT010000028.1:0-2952 GCA_046590515.1 Ferruginibacter sp. | reverse complement strand
AATCAAACGGTAAAGTATAAAGTACACCATATTATAAAAGTCCTGTCATAACGATGTACTACCTTATTTACGGACCACTTTACCTGCTTTCCCTGTTGCCATTTTTCGTGTTATACGGAATCAGTGATGTGGTGTACTTTATACTTTACCGTTTGATTGGCTATCGCAAAAAGGTAGTGATGCATAACCTTAATATTGCATTTCCTGAAAAGTCAATTAAAGAAAAAGAGATAATAGCACGTCAATTTTATAAAAACCTGGTGGATACATTTATTGAAACCATCAAGTTGCTGAGTATGTCTAATCGCGAGTTTGACAAACGCATATTAATTGATACCGCTGCATGTAATGAAATTGCCCGGCATAACAATCTGCAGGTATACAGTGGTCACCAGATGAACTGGGAATATGTTCACCTGGCATTCTCAAGGAATTTAAATATTCCCTGGGTTGGAGTGTATATGCACATCAATAACCCTCATGTAGATCGCCTTTTCTTACACATAAGGCGAAAATTTGGATCAGTAATGGTATCCACCAGGGATTTCAGTAAGGACATGCGCAGCATCTATGAAAAGCCTTATGCACTGGCACTTATTGCAGATCAAAACCCTGGCATACCAAAAAATGCTTACTGGTTAAATTTCTTTAATCAGCCTGCTCCTTTTATGGCAGGGGCGGAAAAGGGTGCAATCCGTAACAATACTGCCGTGGTCTTCGTCAATTTTGTAAAACTGAAACGCGGCTATTACCGGGCTGAACCGAATGTGATTACCACCCATGCCGGAAATTACAAAGATGGAGAACTTACCCGGTTGTACCGAGACTTCCTGGAAGGAAGTATCAGGAAAGATCCTGCCAATTATTTATGGAGCCACAGGCGATGGAAGTGGCCATATAAGCATGAATATGCCAGGCGGTGGATCGACAAAAGCCCCCCGCCTCAGTTATGACAATTCATTTTCTCGTAACTGGGCAGTATATTTTATCGTAGCCTCAACCCGGTTCCTCACTCCCATTTTACGGTAGATACTTTTTACATGTTTCTTTACTGTCTCCTGGGAGATAAAAATCTTACCGGCGATCTCTTTGTAATACAAGCCTTTTGATAATTCAGAAATGACTTCTTTTTCACGCCGGGTGAGTGCATTGTTATATTCCTGTTTCATACTATATATTTTATAATACAAAGATGAAAGGCTTGCCAAACATTTACCAGGATAATACACCCTTATTTGTGCAGTCTTTTCACTCACCAGGCTGTTTAAAAAACAAAAGGATCACGTGGAGTGATCCTCAAAAATTTTGTTGGGTGTATATTAATTCAATACGCTTGCTTCCTTTATAATCTTTACTTTTTCCTGCTCTTTTATTTTTGCCCAACCTCCTAAGACATTGCGAATATTATGCAGTCCCTGCTTCTTCATTATGGAAGCTGCAATAACACTACGATACCCACCGGCACAATGGATGTATAGATTTTGGTTGTCTTCGAACTGGGCCACCTGGGCTACATCAGTCATTTCATTTAAAGGCAGGTTAACGGCCTGGGCTACATGACCATCAGCGAATTCAGTTTCCCTCCTGACATCTACCACTAACAGGTTTGGATCATGCGGGATATCCATCATAAGTTCATCAGGCTCCACATCTATAATCATATCGATCTTTTCGCCAGCTTCTTTCCACGTCGCGAAACCACCTTTAAGGTAACCCTGCATTTTGTCGAAACCGACGCGTGACAAGCGGACTATGCTTTCTTCCTCCTGGCCTGGAGGTGTGATTAATACGATTGGCTGGTCAAAGGGAAGAATGCTTCCAGCCCATTCAGCAAACCGGCCTTCAAGTCCTATAAATAGTGAGCCGGGAATAAATCCTTCAGTGAATGTGGCTGCGGTGCGCGTATCTAGCACAATAACATCCTCTTTTATTTTTTTAAATTCTGACAGACTGTAAGCTTTTAATCCACGCTTCTTGATTTCTTCCAATTTTAAATATCCTTCCTGGTTGATTTTTGCATTAATGGCAAAATACCGCGGTGCAGGATGCAGGCCTTTTGTAACTGATTGAATAAATTCAGCTTTGGTTTGTGGCTGCAATGCATGATTAGACTCTTTTTCTTTTCCTATTGTACTGGTAGTATCAGGTCCCAGGTTTTTCCCACAACTGCTTCCCGGGCCGTGTGCAGGGTATACAATGATATGGTCGGCCAGTGGGAGTATCCGGCTTTGTAATGTATCATACATGATACCGGCCAGTTCTTCACTGGTCATTTCGCCGCTGCTCAGGTCCGGGCGACCAACATCTCCAACGAAAAGGGTATCACCGGTAAATATTGCATGGGGTTCATCCTTTGCATCTGAAACCAGGTAACAGGTACTTTCTAGTGTATGTCCGGGGGTATGAATTACTTCTAACTGGATACTTCCCAATTTAAACCGCTCTCCGTCTATCGCACTATGTATAGGAAAATTAGTAACTGCCTTTGGCCCGAATACAATTGGTGCACCTGTTTGATGTGAAAGATCCAGGTGTCCGCTTACAAAATCTGCATGAAAGTGGGTTTCGAATATATACTTAATTACCGCATTTCTTTCTTTTGCAAGCAGTATATAAGGTTCTATATCTCTCAGGGGATCTACAATGGCGGCTTCTCCATCACTTTCAATGTAATAAGCAGCTTCACTAAGACAAGTTGTATAGATTTGTTTTATGAACATTCTTTTATATTAAAGTTAAAAAAAAGCGGATGAATATATCACCCGCTTCTTAAGCATATACTGTTTTTAATTAAGCTACCAATTCCTGAACAAACACGTTCAATTCATCAATACGCTTGTAATTAACAGTATAGTAAATAAATTTTCCATCGCGTTGTGTGGAAACTATGCCAGCCCTGCGCATAATTGCAAGATGTTGAGATGCAACTGATTGTTCTAATCGCATACGCAC
>JBKJUT010000164.1:0-2649 GCA_046590515.1 Ferruginibacter sp. | reverse complement strand
GAAGATGGTAAGGGTGTAAATGTTATCCGCGTTACACCCAGGAGAACTTATGAGCCTTTATTTTCGGGTATCATTAATATCACCGATGATGACTGGAGGATCCACAGCTTTGACCTGCTACTTACCAAGACGGCACAGTTGGAGGTAATGGATACCCTGCAGATATCTCAACTGCATGTGCCCGTGGATAAAGAAACCTGGAGAACGAAAAATCAATTGCTGCATTTTAATTTTAAACTCTTTGGCATAGACGCCATAGGCAATTTTCTGACAGTCTATTCCAATTATGATATCCATCCTGTATTTGGCCGGAAGTTTTTTGACAATGTGATCATTCGCTATGATACTGCTGTAACCAGGCATAACCCTTCCTACTGGGATAGTGTAAGGGCTGTTCCCCTGGCCTATGAGGAACAACGGGATTACCATATTAAGGACAGTATTTTTCAACGCAACAAGGATTCACTAACCGCCAGCAGGAACCTGGACACGCTGAATGCCCGGCAGGGAAAGGTAAAATGGTGGGCATTCCCCTATGCAGGAGCACACCGCTTTCATCTGAGTGAAAAGGGTAGTGAACATTGGGGAGTCGAGGCACCGTTACTAACCTCGGAATATAACACCGCGGAAGGCCTGGCTATTAACCTCGACGGTTATTATTCCCGCAATATGAAAAAGGCGCCTTACCGGGTTTTTTTCGAACCGGTGTTGCGATACGGAATCAACAACAAACATTTTAATCCATCAGCCAGCCTCACTTTAAGTAAGCGGCATACCAGCAAATCTATGAAGATCACCCGTACAGCCTGGAACTTTAGCGTGGGCAGGCGTGTTAGTGATTTTAATCGTGAAAATGTTACTCCGCCGCTCGTTAATTCTATCAGGGTTTTATTTTACGGGCATAATTACGCAAAAATTTATGAGAATACTTTTGTAAGCACCGGCATATCGCAGCGGATTGAAAACGGTTTCAAGTATAGTATTACGGGGGAATGGGAGAACCGCTCCCCTCTGGAAAATACCACCTTGTATACCTTCAATCCTAATGATAGCCAGAAAATTACGCCCAATTACCCCGCCTTCATGGCTGCTAACCTTCTACCACATCAATCACTGGCTTTATCAGTTGACTTGTATTACAAACCCGGGCAGCGTTTCATTCAGTTTCCTAAAACGAAGTTAGCTATAGGCTCTAAATACCCTGCTTTCAATTTTAATTACACCCGCGGATTTGCTGGGATATTTGGCAGTGATGTCAACTATGATAAATGGATACTGTCAGTAAATGATGATAAGAATTTTAAACTATCGGGCACCTTGCGGTATAAAGCAGGCATTGGCGGTTTCCTGAATAATAAAAAAGTGTTTGGCCCGGATTACCAGCATTTCAATCGCGGCAACGGCACGTTAAACACTTTTCAACTGGTGCCATTTTATGTTTACAGCAATACTGCTGCATTATTTGCATTCGGCCATGTAGAACACCATTTTAATGGTTTGTTTACTAATAAAATTCCGCTCTTTAAGCGATTAAAGTGGAATCTTGTTGTTGGTAGTAATGCCCTTTATCATAATGCAGGAGGGGAGTATGCCGAAATATTTGCCGGGTTGGAAAATATCTTCAAGATGCTGCGTTTAGATCTTGTAGCTGGCTACACGCCAAACCAGCCGGTAATTACCGGGATCCGCTTCCTCCCTGGAGGAATCTTTGCTGGCCGGGCCGAATCACGGGTAAGCAAGCGAGGCCAGACTTTCAACATCAGTTTTTAGCATTTTCATATCTTTGTCTGCATTTGGTTTGCCCTGCAAGCATCCAATCATTTATGATTTCACGGCCCGCCGTGATCAAATTATTTAATATGGCTGTTTTACACAACAGGATCTCCCAGGCTGAGTTGAAAAAACTTTTATATGAAGAAACGGAACCCCGTATCACCGTTTCTTTTTACAGGTATTTCGAAGTAGAGGATCCTGGCTTGTTCCGCGATTCATTATATAAAGGATTGAATGCATTAAAAGTATTTGGCAGGATATACATAGCTCGTGAAGGAATAAATGCCCAGGTAAGTATTCCTGAATATAATTTTGAGGTGTTCAGGAAATTTCTTGACAGCACTAAAGTGTTGGCAGACCTGCGGCTTAACAAGGCTGTGGACAATGATGGCAAATCGTTTTGGGTGCTCAAAATAAAGGTCAGGGAAAAGATAGTAGCGGATGGGATTACAGACCCGGGTTTCAGTATGCAGTCTAAAGGCCATTATGTAGATGCCCGGACTTTCAATAAACTTACTGAGGACCCAGATACCATTGTAATAGATATGCGGAATCACTACGAGTACGAAGTAGGGCATTTTGAAAACGCATTAGAGATACCCAGTAATACTTTTCGGGAACAATTGCCTGCAGCCGCTGAAATGCTTGAATATGCCAGGGATAAAAATATTATTATGTATTGTACTGGTGGCATACGTTGTGAAAAGGCCAGTGCTTACATGCTTCACCGCGGATATAAAAATGTATACCATCTTGAAGGTGGGATAATAAATTATGCGAATACAGTAAAGGAAAAAAAACTGGTAAATAAATTTCACGGAAAGAATTTTGTGTTTGATGACAGGTTAGGTGAGCGGATTACGGATGAAATTATTG
>JBKJUT010000140.1:0-3084 GCA_046590515.1 Ferruginibacter sp. | reverse complement strand
ATGAAATGGTACACGTGGCGCATGAAATGAAAAGGCGGGGAATCAAATTGCCTTTGATGATTGGCGGTGCCACTACTTCGCGGATGCATACGGCGGTAAAGATCGCTCCACAATATGACGACGGTGTAATTCATGTACTGGATGCAAGTCGTAGTGTGACCGTTGCCGGTAGCTTGCTAAGCCCGGAGCAAAAACCCGGCTTCCTGCAAAATATCAAAACGGAATATGATAAGCTGAAAGAAGACTTTGGTAATAAGCGTTCAGCAAAACAAATGGTGCCTTATGCAGAAGCGCAAAAGAACACTGCTGGTATTAACTGGACAAATTTTGAACCATTGGCGCCTACATTTACCGGCACCAGGGTGTTCCGGGATTATCCATTGGAAGAGATTGCTGCCTACATCGACTGGCAACCCTTTTTCATCGCCTGGGAAATGCACGGTAAGTTCCCGCAAATATTATCAGATGAAATTATTGGTGTAGAGGCAACCAAACTTTATAATGATGCACGCATGTTACTTGATAAAGTCATAAGTGAAAAATGGCTGACAGCCCAGGGCACTGTAGGTTTCTGGCCGGCTGATAAGACCGGGCCTGATACCATCAAAGTTCAAAATAACGGTACTGCCATATCGCTGGAATTTTTAAGGCAGCAGATGAAAAAAGCCGCAGGCCAGCCAAACCTCAGCCTGGCAGATTTTATACATCCCGGCAAAACGGATTATATCGGTGCTTTTTCTGTTACCATACAGGGAATAGAAGTACATATAAAAAAGTTTGAGGCTGCACTTGATGATTATAACAAAATCATGTTACAGGCCCTGGCAGACCGGTTGGCTGAGGCTTTTGCTGAACTCGTTCACCTGAAGACACGCAAAGAATTCTGGGCTTATGATACCAACGAGCAACTGGAAATAGAAGGACTTATCAAAGAGGAATATACCGGGATACGACCGGCACCAGGATATCCTGCCTGCCCGGACCATACCGAAAAATACAAACTGTTCTCTTTGCTTGGTGGCCAGGAAGCAACAGGTATTGAACTGACGGAATCCCTGGCTATGTTCCCTGCCTCATCAGTATGCGGCTGGTTTTTTGCACACCCTGAAAGTAAATATTTCGGAGTAGGTAAAATAGAAAATGACCAGTTGACAGATTACACCCGGCGTAAAGAAATGAGCGCGGAAGAAATGACCCGTTGGCTACGACCGATACTGGAATAAATTAGCTCTCTTTCAACCTGAGAATATATGCGCATAATCAGTTATAACGTCAATGGAATAAGGGCAGCCATCAAAAAAGGATTCCTGGAATGGTTAACGACGGATCCCGCCGATGTAATATGCCTGCAGGAAGTCAAAGCCCACCTGGCAGATATTGATGTAGCAGCCATTGAAGCTACCGGGTATACCGGTCATTATTTTTGCGCGCAGAAAAAAGGATATAGCGGGGTAGCTATTCTCACGAAAATAAAACCAGTCAAAATAGTGACGGGTTGCAACCTGGAGCAAAGTGACTTTGAAGGGAGAGTGATCCAGGCTGACTTCGGAGATGTAACCGTGATCAGTGCTTATTTTCCTTCGGGCACCAGTGGTGAAATCCGTCAGGCATATAAATATACCTGGCTCGATGAATTCCTGGAATACCTGGTTACATTGCGCAAGAAAAGAAAAAAACTGATCGTCTGTGGAGATTATAATATAGCACACAAAGAAATTGACCTGCATAACCCTGTGTCAAATAAAAAAACAACCGGTTTCCTGCCGGCAGAAAGAGCATGGTTCGATACATTTTTTGAAAATGATTTCGTAGATAGTTTCAGGCATCTTAATAAAGAACCCCATCATTATAGCTGGTGGAATGTGTTGCGCCCCTCAACCCGGCTGGAAAATAAAGGCTGGCGGATTGATTATATCAATGTAACCGGCAATCTTAAGAATAAAATTAAGGCCGTAGCCATATTGCCACAAGTCAAGCATAGCGACCATTGCCCGGTCTATGTAGAAATGGATTTGTAGACATTAGGAGCAGTTCCTGGCTTGCATTCCCTCATTCTGCGTAATTTACAGCATGATACTTTACAATGTTACCATCAAGGTTGATGCTTCTATTGCATATGAATGGCTTAAATGGATTCAGGAAATTCATATTCCTGAAATGATGGACACTGGCTGTTTTATTAAGTCCAACTTATTACGACTTTTAGATGTAGATGATACCGAAGGACCTACATATGCCGTGCAGTATATAGCGGAGCAAAGGGCAGATTTTGATCGTTATATTGACACGTATGCCGAAGGAATGCGGCAAAAAAGTTTCGGGCAGTGGGGTACCAGATTCATTGCTTTCCGTTCCGTAATGCAGTATGTTAACTAATTGTGCAAAACAAAAAGAACTGCAGAAGGAAATAAAAAAAAGATTTGTATATTTCCCGCAAAGCCGTACCCTTAAAGGATTTCACGTGTATTCACTCGCAAAGCAGCCACTGCAGCGGGTTGTATCGGAATACTAAATTTCATCTCATTCAAATAAAATTGCGTTACCATAGTCAAATGCTTATTGTGTGCGGTTTTCAGCAGGTTTCTAATTTAGAGAATGGGCTAAAATAAATTTTGTTCCATGATAAAACCTTCTATATTTGTTGCAGTTAAACTTTCAAAAACTCAATTATGAACAAAGCAGAATTAATTGCAAAACTTGCTGATGATGCCGGCATCACAAAAACACAGGCCAATGCTACTTTAGATTCTTTTATCGAAGCAGTAACAAAGACATTGAAGAGCGGAAATAAAGTAACGCTTGTAGGATTTGGTACATTCTCAGTTTCCAAGAGAGCTGCAAGAAACGGCCGCAATCCTCAAACAGGAGCTGTTATAAAAATCAAAGCCAAGAAGGTTGCTAAATTTAAGGCAGGAAAAGAACTATCGGCTAAAATGTAATTTGCTGAAACACATTAAAAAGCAAGGCGCTTCCGTGCCTTGCTTTTTTTGTTATACTTTTACCGCTCAAAAAACAATCAATTATGGGACGTGGTGATATAAAAACCAAAAAAGGAAAAACATTTGCGGGTAGCTTTGGAAAAAC
>JBKJUT010000093.1:0-5470 GCA_046590515.1 Ferruginibacter sp. | reverse complement strand
AGTAGATGGTAAGACAATTACTGCCACTGCAGATTTCAACATTGGCCTGGCAGATTATGATATTACCGGTGCCGCTATTAATGTTGGAAAAGTAGCTGCTGAACCAAAAATTACCGTTGTGGCAATTTTTAAATAAAAATAATTTTAGCATACAAGCCTTCATTCATCCGGATGAAGGCTTTTTTAATTGTGCCTGGTGATGATAAAATTTTATGTTAACTAAGTAAAGGGGTGATAGTAAACTGCTTAACTTACATAAAATATATCCCTATGAAACATGTACTGCTCTGCTGTGTTTTCTCTATATCTACTCTTATTTTGAAGGCACAATGTCATACCCCTACTACTCCCCAAAGTTTTGAACTGGTTGTGGCTTTCGCAAGTATGGGTACCGGCACCTCTTCAGATACCTTTCTTAAAAAGTATGTCAAATTATTTTCGGCTAATAATAAAATAATTATTCCCGCATACCGGCGCGGAGGTTGTGGACGCGAAGGAGAATTTTATATTTTCTTCTCCACCAGCAAGCTTAAGCCGGCGATTCAAAAGAAATTTTCAACTTCCCTTAAAAATGAAATAATAAAGCAGGAAGCTGCCAACAGGAAACGCAATCCAAATAGCGGTTCAATTACTTTGGAAAACAATGGCGAGACCATTGATTTTTCACATTGCAGCAGCGAATTAGTGAAATGGTAATTATTTGAATATTTTATTAAAAAAGGCTTTCATATCAATCCAGGATGCGGAATCAGCTGCGGCATTATAGGCAATGGGTATACTGTACGCTTTTCCTTTTGCAGTTGCATCGGGGTTAGTGAATGCATGTGTGGCGCCTGGATAAGATTTAAAAGTATAGGCAACTCCTACTGAATCCATCTGCCGCTTAAACTGACTCACTTCTGTGCCTGGTACAAACTGGTCTGCCTCCCCGTGGCAAACCAGGATACTTGCTGTAGTTCTTCCTTTTACCGGCGGTACACCTACCAGGTTGCCATGGAAACTAACAACCCCGGCCAGCTTTTCTCCTAACCTCGCCACGTTAAGAACCTGCGCTCCTCCAAAACAATACCCAATGGCTGCAATGTTGCTCGTATCGGCCTGAGGGTGCATTTTTATTTTAGCAAGGGCTGCATCAAAACGAATTTTAGCCATTCCGGGATCCTGGTAAAAAGGCATAGCCAGTTTACCGGCAGACTCAGGATCTGCTGCCTGCTGTCCACCGCCATACATATCTATTGCAAACGCCAGGTAGCCTAGCTCAGCAAGTTTGTGGGCACGCATCTTTGCATAATCATTCAATCCCCACCATTCGTGCACTATAAGTACCACCGGGCGCTTTTTATCTGAAGAATTATCATATGCTACAAAACCATTCATATTAACAGTATCGGCCGCGTAATCCATTGTTTCCTCTTTTATAGATATGCCGTTATCTTTTGTACCGGAAGTTTTCTCCTGGTTGCTACAGGCAGTGATACTCAATACTAAAAGGGTAAATAATGATAGGGAGGAAAGTTTCATGAAAGTAAATTTGTATTATGCTTTAAAGTTATTCAAAAAATAATTATTACCTGTACTACAACTTAAAAGGCAAAAAGTTCAGTTCATCTCAAAAAATTCCTTGTGCAATTCCCAGAATGCATCCAACCCAACAATACCCTGTTTGAAAAATGCGATAAGTGCCGGCCAGTCCTGTTGCCGGTACACAGATACGTGCTCTAAAATAACTGACATCCGCAAATCCTGCCTAACCGCTTCTTCCCAATACCAGGTACCTGGAACCATTTTTTCAAATACCGGTTTGAGAGATAAAAGCATATTCCGGCCCGTATTCCTGGTAGTCATTTCAGGATGAGATAATACAATTGACAGCACTGCCTGGTTTTCTTCTGCGGTCATGGCAAAATGAATATACCTGACCCCGGTTTTATAATTGATCCAGTTTACTTTTTGCCCGCCTGCTGAAGGAATTGGTTTAAGATACTGACCCAGGGTCGTCCAGAATTGCTGTCTTAATAACGTTGCCTCCTGCTTGGTATACATAATCAGTTAGAATTCACAAAGTCAGGGCGGGTGATGAAATTGCTGTTATATTTAAACCGGAGTTTTGTAGAAAATTCTATTTTCCAGCTCTTCATACCCGGGAATGTCATGCGGGTTAAATAATAAGCTTTAGCTTCTACAGTACCAAGTATAAGGCTTTCATTACGGGTTCTTATACCGCCACCCACTGCGTTATATCCATTGGTTTTTGTAAAACTTTCACCTACAGGAGTAATAAAGCTGGAGCCAGCCACTAAAAAAGGTGCAAACCGGAAACCCGCCAGTTTACGCATGTTAAAGAATACAGCTTCCGCTTTTATGGTGGTTCTGAAAATGCCCTCTATTGCCCCATTGTTATAATAAGGAAGTCCGAATTGGCTTTGCAGAAATAAGGGAGGACTCAGCAGGTGATTATGCTGTTTGGTAGAAGATATATTTACAAAATTCCTGTTTCGCCAGTTTTTACCCAGGTTTTTGATTGCCGTAAAATGATCAAAGCCCGCCAGCATATCAATATCTTCAAAATGGTTCCTGAAAGAAAAAGCCCCTACCCGTAACGTATAGCCGTAAAATTTACCTGCCCTGGTATATTTATTACCTTCTCCTGCCAGGCCGAAATAATTCCTTTTCTTTCCATCTTTGTTGGTATACCCGGTAGTAGCAGACAGGTTCAGGCCAACGGGCACATCTTCATTTCGTCCAAAACCATAAATAAAGTTAGTTCTGTAAAAATTCTGTTTAAAGAGCGTGTAGGCAAAAAGCACTCCATTAATATCTGCGTAGTTGTAATTAAAGGTATTTTGAAACATAAGCGGCCGGGTATGAAACCGGGTGTAGAAAGTCCGGATAGCTACGAAGTGACGAAGCCTGTTAGGGTTGTCAGTCATCTTTAAACGCCGTGCACCGATGTTGTATCCACCCCATAAATCAGTACGTAAATAAGAATAACGATATACAGAATCGAACTTAAGCGAATGATAATTATCCTGTGATTTATTGTAAGCCAATTCCAGCGCGCCTGTCCAGCGGGTGTACCTGCTTACCAGCGGTCGTGTAATGGTGGTATACAAAGTAGTTTCTTCTTTTTTCAGGCTGCTGTACGCAGTATTAAAAGTTTTAAAACCGGCTTTCCAGTCAAAGAAATTGCCATTAATATTACGCTTTAATAATTCGGCACCGAATGCTTTATTTGGTGTGCGTGCTTTATCATACAATCCATAAATGGAAAGCCTGTTTCCCATCCCATTCAGGTTTTCTTCTTTTATTTCCATTTCCATATTTGAAAGGGAACTAACACTTGCAGAACCCCCAAGTGAAAATACATCCCGCACAATCACTACAACGTTCACTATTTCTTCATTAAATTCATCCGGGAGAATGATAATCCTGGCATCCTGCAGATAATCCTGTTCTCTTAAGTACCTTTCGTTATCAGAAAACAATAATGGGATAACCGATCCCCCTTCTTTAAAAAACAGGTTATTTTTTATAAATTTTTCGCGGGTGTTTTTATGTAATGCATTTGCCAGTCGCAGTATAAAAGTATTGTTGACATTTACACTGTCGTTAATATTCCTGTTCAGACCAAGGCCAACAATATCTATTGAACCTATTGTCTTTCCTTCAAATTCAAGAAAAGGATTTACCGATTGAGCAGGCATGATCACCTGGGGATCTGTAGAAATACTCCGGCCGATTTTTCCCAGCAGCCCCTTTTTGTTTGCCAGGAAAAATGTATCACTCTTCTCCTGTGCGCTTATCAGCGATGGCAGCAAGTATATATAAAGGAAGAAAATCCAGCGTTTTTGCATGTAGGATTTTTTATTCAAGATTTTTATTCATGGCCGACCGGCGCATTTCATCCGCCACTTCATGTCCCACATACGCATCAATACGGTGATGCATGAAATAAATCAACGGTGTCAGCAATACGGCCACTACAAATTTGTAAGCGTAATTTACAAGCCCGATGGCTAATACTTTCTGGTAGCTCCAGTTATTTCCTATTTTGAAAGCGATAAATAAAACAATAAAACTATCTACGAGTTGAGAAACCAAAGTGGATCCTGTAGCCCGTAGCCACATTTTTTTATTGCCTGTCCGCTTTTTTATAGCATGGAAAACTGTGACATCTACCACCTGGCTTACCAGGAAGGCCACCAGGCTTCCCACTATGATCCACATACCTTGTCCGAATACTGCATTAAAGGCTTTAGACATATCCGGTACTCCTTTATCTATTCCAGTACCATACCAAAAATCGGCTGCCGGTACCTGGATAGCCATATAGAACATGAGAAAAGCGTAAGAAATCAAAGCCACAGCAATGTAGGAGATCCGCCGGACGGCTCGTGGACCGTAATATTCGTTGACGATATCTGTCATCACGAATTCCAGTGGCCATAACAATACCCCGGCAGTAAGACTGATGGCCAGGCCACTTTCTCCCAAAAGGGAAAAATTAAGTGGGGATGCTCCAAAAACTTTTTCGAGGGAAAAAATCTTGGTGCCAATTGATTCTGCAATAAGCGCATTGGTAGCAAAAAAAGCGGTGAAAATGACCAGCAACCTGGTAGGTTTATCCTGCAGTAATTTCTGGATCATCTAGTAAAGATTGAAGTGAAATAATAGTTGCCAGACAAATATCAACAGATTAAACACTATTAACCATGTTGCCACCCGGTTATTTTTCCTGGCAATGCTGAAAAGCAGCAATACCAGGAATAACAGGTTAAGCACTACTGCCGAATAGCCCAGTATCACCACGATGTTCTGAACAAACGGTAACTGTACCAGCGAATCACCTGATTGTTTTTTTTGTTGTAACTCCACGTATCTTAAAATGACTGTGGCAATAAAACACAGGTTGCAGATAAAAACAAGTTTTGAAAAAAAACGCATAGCGAATGATATTTAGGTAATAACCTAACCATTTTTTCCACCTAACATAGGTACAAAGGAAAAATTGGTAAATGCCTCTTCTGAATAACTTCCATCTGCCGCTTTCGTAAGCCGTAACATCCGTTGGTGCGTACCTTCATCTACAGGCACTACCATGATTCCTCCTGTTTTTAATTGCGCTATCAATTTAGGCGGTATAAA
This sequence comes from Ferruginibacter sp., assembly GCA_046590515.1. Taxonomy (GTDB): domain Bacteria; phylum Bacteroidota; class Bacteroidia; order Chitinophagales; family Chitinophagaceae; genus Ferruginibacter. Next base: position 325 of record JBKJUT010000093.1, on the reverse strand, counting down.
CGGTGCAGCAGCAGTAATAATAACTTTATCGAATGGCGCATAGGTAGGCAATCCTTCAAACCCATCTCCATAAAAAAATTTGATATTGGAATATTTACTTTTGAAAAAGTATTGTTTGGATTTTTCAAAAAGTATTTTCTGCCTTTCGATAGTAAATACTTTGGCACCTAACTCAGCGAGCACGGTAGCCTGGTAAATACTTCCTGTACCGATTTCCAATATTTTATCCTGTGGTTTTACGCCCAGTAATTGTGTCTGGTAAGCCACCGTATAAGGCTGTGAAATAGTCTGTCCTTCTGCGATCGGGAAAGCACGGTCCTCGTAG
>JBKJUT010000083.1:0-13096 GCA_046590515.1 Ferruginibacter sp. | reverse complement strand
TTGCGAATGGAACAATAACCGGCATAATTTTTTCAAAACTCGCCCGACTTGCTCGTAACACCAAAGAGCTATTAGAAATTTCTGAAGTGTTTAGAGAAAAGAATGCGGATTTAATCTCGCTAGCCGAATCCATTGATACCTCAACTCCCGCTGGTCGGTTATTTTTTACCGTAATTGCTGCTATGGCCCAATGGGAACGAGAGGAGATTGCAGAAAGGGTTGCAGCCTCCGTGCCTATACGAGCAAAAATGGGAAAGTCCTTGGGTGGACAAGCCTCATTCGGATATAAATGGGAAGGAAACGAATTGATGATTGCAGAGCAAGAAGCACCCATTAGAAAATTGATTTATGAGGTATTCCTTAAAACCAAACGAAAGAAAGCCACCGCCACAGAATTGAATAATCTTGGTTATAGGACTAGGAACGGCTCTCTATTTACCGGCACCACCATTGAGCGCCTTTTAAAAGATCCTACGGCCAAGGGTATCCGTCGAGCCAATTATACTAAAAGCCTCGGAGAAGGCAAAAATTGGGTTATAAAGCCCCAATCTGACTGGGTTGAGATATCCTGCCCAGCCATTGTGGATGAAAACCTGTGGAATGATTGTAATGCGACCTTAACCCAACAAACCAAGAAAAGGGCAAGTATAGGGCCCCGACCAGTTTATTTGCTCTCTGGATACATTTATTGCTCTTGTGAGAGCAAAATGTATGTTTATACGAATTCCCCTGTCTATAAGTGCAAAAGCTGCAAAAAGAAGATCGAGGTAAAAGATATTGATGAAATATACCATGAGCAGCTTAAATCGTTTCTTCTCACAGATTCTGATATGACATCAATCAATTCCCTCGCAAATTCAATGATATTAGAAAAGGAGGCTTTACTTAAAACTATGAGATCTGAGTATGATAAACTTTTAAAACGGACAGAGCAACAAATGAACCTCAGGATTGAAGGAGAATTATCTAAAGATGAGTTTGCCAAGTTCTATAAGCCGGCAGAACAGCAATTACGCCAGATTGAGGCTCAAATACCAGAATTGGAGGCGGAAATCGATTTCTTGAAGATTCAGTCTTTATCCTCCGATACTATCGTTCAGGAAGCAAAGGACCTTTATAATAACTGGAATGATCTCCCTTTTGAGGAAAAGCGATCTATTGTAGAAACCATTACTGAAAAGCTGGTAATCAATTCTGATTCCATCGATATTTCCTTATCCTACCTCCCCACACCCCACCTTTCTTTAAATGGAGGAAATAAGCAACGCAACTCCAAGGGTTCATGCTTGCTATAAGCATAAAACTGGCGGGGAAATCGAGACTTACTTTCGCTCTCGAGATGGTAACTTTTCTTTCTTCCATGGGTTGCCGCATTACTTCCAGCACGGTGCGCTTAAATTCCGGCAGTTCATCCAGGAAAAGGACACCGTTATGGGCTAAGGATATTTCACCAGGCTGGGGATTGCCACCGCCACCTACCAGTGCTACATCTGAAATGGTATGATGTGGATTGCGGAATGGGCGTTTACACACTAACGTGGTATGTTGCGGAAGCTTACCGGCCACGCTGTGTATCTTGGTAGTTTCCAGGGCCTCTGATAAAGAGAGCGGGGGAAGAATGGTTGGCAATCTTTTAGCCAGCATAGTTTTTCCGGCACCGGGTGGGCCAATCAGTATAGCGTTATGGCCACCGGCTGCTGCAATCTCGAGCGCTCTTTTTATATTTTCCTGTCCCTTCACTTCGCAGAAATCCAGGTCAGAAAGTTGTTGGGCATTGGAAAATTCTGCTTCAGCATCTACCCGTACCGGTTCGCCTTCCTGTTTTTCCAGTAAACTGATAACTTCATTGAGGTGACCAACTCCATACACATTTATATCCTGTACCAACGCCGCTTCTCTTGCATTTGCATGTGGGACTACCAGGCCCTTAAATCCTTCCCGGCTGGCTTGAAGACTGATGGCCAGGGATCCTTTTATTGGTTTAACGGATCCGTCCAGGCTGAGTTCACCCATGATCACATATTCGGCAAGTTTCTCAGGATTGGATAATTGGCCTGTGGCTGCCAATGTACCAATGGCAATGGGAAGGTCAAAGGCGGTACCGCTTTTTTTAATATCTGCCGGGGCCAGGTTTACTACCAGCTTAGTACGCGGCATGTATAACTGGTTACTTTTAATGGCACTTTCCACGCGTTGCAGGCTTTCTTTCACCGCATTATCCGGTAAGCCCACTATATAATAATGTTGACCGTGATTATTTACGTTAACCTCTACCGTAATAGTGATAGCTTCTATCCCATACACTGCACTACCATACGTTTTTACCAGCATTTTTTATCTGCAATGTAAAAAAGTAGCCAGGTAACAGGAAGGTCATTTAAACCTGTTGCTGAGTTATTTTCACCGTTGATTAGTTTATAAATTTTCAAGCAGGTTCACCACACCTTCTTTTTTTAAGATCAGGTAACCTAACCTGTCATTACTGATACCTTTTTTAAGTTGGTAGCTGAAAGAAAGTTGTTCCCCTTCAATTGTGGTTTCGAAATAATTAAACCGGATGTTGGGATGTACTTTTAATTCTTCCCCGATTTCGTAAAGGTGAGTAGACAATATAAACAGGGATTTTTTAATCTTCAACAGGCCTTCTATAACCACACTGCTGCACTTCATGGCATCCTTCACATTTGTGCCTTTGAACAACTCGTCGATCAGGATAAGCCAGTTACGTCCATCATTTATTTTAGTGATGGTAGCTTTTATGCGTTGCACTTCATTATAAAAATAACTTTCTCCTTTTGCTATATTGTCAATTACATTTATGTTGCTAAGAATTCCATCAAACATGGAAATTCTCATATTGCGGGCAGGCACACCCAGACCCACATGTGCCAGAAAAACTGCCGTGCCTACAGATTTTATGAAGGTACTTTTGCCGGCCATATTTGCACCGGTGAGAAACAGGAAATTAGTTTGTTCATTTAATGTAATATCGTAAGGTACCGGGCTGGCCAATAACAGATGGTATAAGCCTTCTGCTTCAATAAACGGTTTATCAGTTTTGGTGATAGAGGGAAAAACCAGTTTGTGTTTTATAAAGGCAACTGACATACTATGCCAGGCATCTAAACGTGCATAAATCTCCAGCAATTCAAACATCTCGCGTTTGTATTTGTACCGGAAGAAATAACCGAGGCCCAGCATTAACGGGAGAGGAAGGATTGCTGCCGATCTGAAGTGCCGGGTAATTTCCAGTTCTGGGGTTTTAAGTAAAGCCTGGGTGCGGTCGAGCAACTTTTGCATCGGGCGGGGGATAACTTCGCCGGAGAAACCATGAACTAAATTCTGCATACCCTTTATAAAATCAAAAAAATGACCGGTGGAGTATTTTACCAGTGAAAAATCAGGTCCGTGTAACAATTTATAAGAATAAGCAGAAAAGGAAGTTGGCTTGTTTGGTATTGGATCTATGTTAGACTCATAATAGTTTTCAATCACCATTATAGTTCCATTGCTGATCTCCACAGGCCAATAAGTTTTTTGTATAAAAAGCCTGACGGTTTCCTGGACCGATAATATTTCTTCGAGAGTGGCCAAGGGAGTGGCGAGGTCATATTTTAGTCTGGCTTTACCCCTATGCGTAGTCGCGAAATCCAATTTCTGGAAAATAGAGTATTCCTCCTCACTGTTAAAAATAGAAAGATCCTGTAACGTAGTTTTGTCTATTTCCATCGTCTGTTTTATTACCTGTTAAATTTGAGCCTTTGTCCTTTAACAGATTCATTGTGTATACCATTTTCATAAACCATGTTGCCATTGACCATGGTTTGTTTAACCGATGCAGGGAAAGTGTGGCCTTCAAAGGGGCTCCATCCGCATTTATAAAAAATATTATTTCTATTCACCTCGTAACCTGAATCTGGATTTACCACCACTAGATCGGCAAAATATCCTTCACGAATGTATCCCCGATCCCGGATACTAAAAGTATCAGCTACGGCATGACTCATTTTTTCTACAATTTTTTCCAGAGAAATAATTCCCTGCCGGTAATAATCCCACATTAATGACAAACCATGCTGTACAAGCGGCAGGCCGGCGTGTGCCATTTCGTAAGTAGGGCCTTTTTCAGCCAGCAAATGCGGGGCATGATCAGTGGCAATCACATCCAGGCGGTCATCAAGTAATGCCTGCCATAAAGCAGCTTTATTAGCTGGGGCTTTAATGGCGGGGTTACATTTAATGAGATAACCCAGGCCTGGGTAATCTTCGGCTGTAAAATGCAGGTGGTGAACGCACACTTCTGCAGTAATGCGTTTATCCTTAAGAGGTAGCATGTTGCTGAAAAGCTGCAGTTCTTTTTCAGTGCTTATATGTAAAATGTGTAACCGGCTGTTGTATTTTTTAGCGAATTGAATGGCCACAAGGGAGGATTCAAAACAGGCTTCTGCATTCCGGATGAGCGGGTGATCGGACGGTTCCAGCCGGGTTTTGATCTTTCCTATGTTTTCAAAATTTCTGCGGATGATGCGTTCGTCTTCACAATGGGTGGCAATGAGTAATTCACTTTCACTAAAAACCCGGTTTAGTGTAGCATGGTTATCTACCAGCATATCTCCCGTGCTGCTTCCCATGAATATCTTCACCCCGCAGATATCCTCCAGCAACCCGTTGGCTTTTAAAACCTCATCTGCATTATTATTGCTGACGCCCATATAAAAAGAGTAATTGGCGAGAGAATGATCAGCAGCCAATGCATATTTTTCCTGCAACAAGGGTAAGGTCAGGGCATTGGGGATGGTATTGGGCATTTCCATGAAAGAAGTTACCCCGCCTGCAACCGCTGCTTTGCTTTCTGTATAAATGTCCGCTTTGTGGGTAAGGCCGGGCTCGCGGAAATGCACCTGGTCGTCAATTATTCCGGGTAAAAGATACAAGCCTTCGCCATTAACTTCACGTGTATTTCCTTTCGATGTGATAGCATTGCCTATTCTTTCTATGCGGTCATTTACTGTTAAAACATCCAGATATTTTATTTCCCCTTCATTTACGACCTGTATGTGCTTAAAAAGATATTTTTGCATATCTTGAAATTAAAGATGCTTAAAACTAAAACCCTCAATGCAAATTATTAAAAGCTTCATCAACCTGGCTGTTTTTATTTTCCCACTTATAGCTGGTGCACAGTCCACTAACCTGGAAAGAAATACAGTAGATAACCAGTTTGCTGACCGTATTGAAATTAAGCAACAAAAAAACACCGATCTTAACTTCTCTTCAATTCAACCGCTGAGCCGGAAAAAAATTGTAAGAGAGATTGAATTTTTAGACAGCGCCCGTATGGGATATCCTGACTCTACGGGGATGGATAAGTATAAAGAATGGACAGACCTGAGTTTATCAAAGGTGGATGAATACAACCTGCGTCACCTGCTGATGAACAATAGTGAGTGGGTATCCGGTTCCCGCGAAGACTTTGCCAGCAAAAAGCCTATGCTGGGCTATTTTTATAAAACCAAAGCAAATTTACTGGAAGTTAACGTACCAGACTTCTTCCTGGCACTTAATCCTGTGCTACAATTCCAGTACGGTAAAGAATCGGGTAATTCTGAAAATACCTTTCTTAACAGCCGTGGTGTTACAGTGCGGGGAATGATCGCCAATAAGGTGGGATTTTCTTCCACTATAACAGATAACCAGGAAAGAGGACCTTCTTATTTCCGTGAGCGGGTGCAGCAGTACCGCGCTTTACCTGGAGCGGGTTTTTATAAAGTATTTAAAAAAACAGCTTATGATTATTTTGATGCACGTGGATATATAAGTTTCAATGCCGCAAAATATATCGATTTCCAGGTGGGTTATGACAAGAATTTTATTGGTAACGGCTATCGCAGCCTGTTCCTGAGCGATTATGGTAACAGTAATCTATTCGTGAAAGTAAACACCCAGATCTGGAAGTTGCACTATCAGAATTTATTTATGGAATTAATGCCGCAGTTTAAAAAGAATGGAGATTCTTTACTGGAACGCAAGTATGCAGCAATGCATCACCTAAGCATGAACGTTACCCGATGGCTTAATATTGGTTTATTTGAAGGAGTTATTTTCGGACGCAGGAACCATTTTGATTTCCAGTATTTCAACCCGCTTATTTTTTACCGCCATATTGAAGGTACTGTTGGCAGTCCGGACAATGCCGTGGCCGGTCTTGATTTTAAAGCCAACCTGGCACACAGGCTCCAGCTTTATGGGCAACTGTTGCTTGATGAGTTCATTCTTTCTGAGGTAAAAAATAATGCCACCAGTTGGGTGAACAAATTCGGGATACAGTTGGGTGCTAAATATGTAGACGCCTTTGGTATAAATAATCTTGACCTGCAATTTGAGACCAACAGGGTAAGGCCTTTTACTTATTCACACAATGATACGATAGCTAATTATACTCATTATAACCAGCCACTGGCGCACCCGTTGGGCGCTAATTTCCAGGAATTTATCGGTCTGGTAAGGTACCAGCCATTTAACAGGTTGCATCTGTCAGCACGTGGCATTGCTTATTACCAGGGCCTTGACAGTGCCGGCCGTAATTTCGGCGGGAATATATTTAAAGATTACACCACCCGTAGTATGGACAAAGGTTTTACTGTGGGAGGAGGTCTAAGGGCTACAAGCGTGAATATGGAATTTTTAGCTTCCTATGAGGCGAAACAAAACCTGTTCCTGGATCTTGGTATCCAATACCGGAATTATAAAATATCCTCACTCGCAATCAATAACAGCAGCACATTAATTTCTGCAGGAATAAGACTCAATCTTGCACGTAGGGTGTACGATTATTAGAAAGCTATTCTACCGTTAAAGAGAATGTAATAGTGCGTGAATTAATTTTATCTATAGGATTAGAGAATTTAAGATCAGGATCGCGGCTGTGTACATTTGCCAGACCCCAGCCGACCTTTATTTCCGGTGTCAGTACAAATACAGGGAAATAAAAATGAAATCCCATGCCAGCCTCTATACCGTAATCCAGTTTTTTAAGCTGAATAATGCTCTCATTTTTCTTTTTACCTGCGGCCATATCATATTCTACTTTTGCTCCGGCCATCATATAGACCCGGAGGTTTTGGATACGGTCGCTGCTGAACTTTAATTGCACCGGTAAAGCCAGGGTGATCCCCTGAACTTTTTTTATAGTAATGCTATCTTCCTTTAATGGTTTGCTGGGATATTTTAAACTATACTGGAAAGATTTTTCTGTAAAAATAAGGTTAAGCGGATAAGTACGAAGGTCAAAATGTTCAGCCAGGCGCAGGTTGACAAGCCAGGCCAGGTTAATACCCGTGCTGTTCACGCTTTCAATAGCCAGTACACTATCCCGTTGGAGGAACAGTGGATGGCGGGTGAAATTATAATTAGCCCGGTTGGCCCCCACGTTAATACCGAAATGCAATTGCTTTTCACCATGGTCAGGTAAGTTCAACTCTCTGTATTGTGTAAACGCCATAGCGGGGCACATTACTATAAGTATGCTATGTATTATTTTTCTCCGCAATAAATTGTGCATATTCCTAAGGTCAGGGGTTTTCTGTATGTATTTTTATATCCAAGGTCATCGAGGATATCCAGGAAATTATTTCCTTCGGGAAATTTTTGAATTGATTCATCCAGGTATTGGTAGGCAGCCGGGTTTTTAGAAAGCAACTTACCGATGTTAGGACAAACGAATTTCATATAGAATTTGTACATCGAACGAACCATGGGGCTCTGTGGCCGGCTGAATTCCAGCACTACCAGTTTGCCACCAGGTTTAAGAACCCGTTTAATTTCAGAAAGGCCCTGCTCCAGGCGTTGAAAATTTCTGACGCCAAAAGCTACGGTTACTGCCTCAAACGAGTCGTCTTTAAAGCTTATTGCTTCACTATCCCCATTTAACAATTCTATAGAATGTTGTAAACCGAGCTTTTGAACTTTCTGCCGGCCCAATTCAAGCATTCCATCACTGATATCTATTCCTGTTATCTTACCCGGCCGAAGCAAAGCAGATGCCATGATAGCCAGGTCACCGGTACCGGTTGCCACATCTAACAGACTTTTAGGATTTTTTTCACTCAATTGGCGAATGGCTTTTTTCCGCCAGCCCTGGTCGATACCACCGCTTAAAAACCGGTTCATAAAATCGTACCGCGAAGCGATGTCATTAAACATATGTGCCACTTGCTGCTTCTTACTTAAGCCGGAAGACTGATCAGGTACCACGTTGTCATGCGCATAATTTGTCATATGGTCCACAAAGATAGTCTGTTTGCGCAAGCGCTTCGGGATCAGGCGGTCATTCCTGCAGTATTATGATTAAATTTGCAAAAATCATTTAACCGCCTAATGCATATAAAACAAGCAGTATATATTATCAGCAGCCCGGAGTTTGAAAAATGCCCCCCACCTGATAAACCGGAATATGCATTTATAGGAAGGAGTAATGTGGGCAAATCTTCGCTGATAAACATGCTTTGCAATAATGATAAACTTGCCAAGACTTCCGGCTCTCCCGGCAAAACCCAGCTCATAAATCATTTTCAGATATTAAGTACCAGTGATGCAGCCGAAGACCAGAGGAAAAAAGAACAGGTTTTTAAATGGAACCTGGTGGATCTGCCGGGATACGGTTTTGCGAAAGTGAGTATACGCAGCCGGAGGCGATGGGAGCAGATGATTGAAAATTATTTACGTAAACGTGAAAACCTATCTATGGTTTTTGTGTTGATAGATGCCCGTCACAGCCCGCAAAAAATAGATCTTGATTTCCTGGAAAATCTTAAAACCTGGCAGATACCTTTTTGCCTGGTCTTTACAAAATCAGATAAAGAAAATCAACGGACAGTAAGTAAAAATGTAAAGGATTTTTTAGATGCTATGCGAAAGACCTGGCAGTTTCTTCCGCAGCATTTTGTAAGCAGTGCCGTGAAAAAACTTGGAAAGAAGAAAATACTGGACCTGATCCATGAAATGAACGTGGAACTTTCGGGAAAAGCTGTGTAGCTGTACCGGCAATTTTTAAAGAAACTAATTGCAGGCTTTATTGGCACAACTGCTGCTGGCGAAGGCTTCTGGTTTAGCTTTGAAAGCAAAGCCCATACCCAGTATATATCCCATGGCTTCGCGTAATGCTTCATTACTTTTAAACTGGGGATTGGTATTTATATCTGCATGCACTTCCATATCCACATCGTACCGGGTAAAAAGATTGCACAATTCGTAGGCGATTTCGATGCTCTTGGCTACTTCCACCAACATACGTTCTTTAATACTGTAAGTGTGGGTTGTTTTTTCATTGTGGATGAACATGAAGCCACCGTGGCCTTCGCGTAAAAAAACAATAACTGTAGCAAATTCTGTTTCCTTGCCTTTAACCTGGCTGTCGGTGCCAATGCAGACTTTTAATTTGAAACCGCAGCCGGTTTCACGTTGTATGGCTTTTTCAACAGCATCTTTGATAGGTAATACGATGGGGTCTCCATTAAATTTTCTCCAAAGCATATAATTGGGGTTTTTTAAAGTTACTAAAAAACATATTATATAGAGATTTAAACTTATAACCATTAACAAGGCAAAAAAAAGGGGCCAGCCCCTAACGCTGACCCCTAACTTACACATGAATCTACCTTACTGTTTTATAATTCTTTCTGTTTGTCTTGTTGTTGTAGTGATGATCTGAAAAATATATAGTCCGCTTGCGAGATTTGAAACATCCACCTGGTTGAAGCCGTTTACGCCACGTCCTTTTCTTAATAATCTGCCATTCGCATCTGCAAGTACATATTCATAATTATCATTTCCGTTTATCTTGATATTGTGCTGAACAAACGTGGATACGTTGAATTTTATTTCACTTCCGTTTTTTAATGCTATAATATTTGAATAAGCAGTCTGGTCTAATACAGATGTAGCCTTCAATCGGTAGTACCACACACTATTATTGCCTGGCTGGTAAACAAAACTTTTTTCACTGCTGTTTATTTCAGAAAGTGGTCTAAAAGTTATCCCGTTAGATGATACTTCTAACACCTGTTTACTGATAGGTTCATCGGCAATGATATTCCAGTTTAGTAAATGACGGCCTTTTTCATTGCTGCCTTTCAGAGTGATATCATGTATAGGCAATGTTCCTCTTACTCCGGTAAATGTGTAAGAACCCAGGCTGCTGTAATTTCCGGTGTTTATATTTCCGGCACCGGAGATGACGAAATAATAAGTTCCGGTGTTTAGAATGGTATCAATTACTACGTTCATCCTGTCACCAGGTGAATAGACCTGGATGAGCGTTCCTGCTCCATTGTATAAACTTACTTCCACGTCCAGGTTCGCCCCGGCATTGGCTGAGTTCAGGCGGAAAGGTGTTGCTTCAATATGCAGGGTTGAGTTTTCTGAAATAACGTATTTAAATGCGTCTTTATCCTGGTTCGTGGTAATGATGCCGTTTACAGAAAACCCGTCTGACAGTCGTGTGGCAGAAGCGTTTGGTAAGTTACTGTAATCATCGGACCGGTATGAGAATCCGTTTTGAGTAGTGATAATGGTTAGGTTATCCTGTATGTTTGAGCAACCATAAGGAGTAGGACCAAAGTTCCAACCGGTCATATTTTTATAATAACTGTTACCCATAATCGGGGCCCAGCCAATTTCACCTGCACCTGTGCCGGTAGCATACTGTTCTGTCATAGTGCAGTTCGCATCGTATGAAGACTGATGCGCAAGTCCTACAGTATGGCCACTTTCATGCGATACACATTCACCAATATATTTAGGGCTGTTTGCCAGCCGGTCAGTAAATACGAAAGCCGGTGTATCATCTCCCCAGGTAAATGATCCTATATAAGCTACACCACCTACACCGGGGCTCCAGGCGCTGGTGGGTGTGATAATGATCCGGATTCTTTTATTTAAAGGGGCATTGCGGAATACTGTGGAATCTGTGGTAATGTTCATATTAAACGGTCGGTAATCTTCGGATACCCGGTTAAATATTTCTGTCATCTGCAAATCAGAAAGCGGGGCAGGTGCACAGAATAATGTGTTCCCGTTGTTCCACGATGAGCTGGTTACTGTATGGCCATCAAAGTCAAGGAAAATGGTAAATACAGATGTAGGCAGGCTATTCATGTTAGGCAGGCAGAACGATTTTGCAGAAAATAATAGCAAAATCGCAAGCAATGATTTTGTATAGGTTTTCATGTAAGTTTGGTTTTAGGATAAGGTAGGGATGTGGATTTAATTATTACAGGTGGGTCTTAGGTTTTCCACCGATATTTTATTCAGCCGGTAGCTTCCAGACATGTCTTGTTTTATTTCGTATCCATCAGATGCATCCGGGCTGAAGATCCGGCCTACATAAGTGATATTCTTTTGCTGGTCAACCTGCTTTGATATATGGAAGATGGCATCAGCAAAATCTGGTACTTTAATAATAAGACTTTGCAGATTATCATATTTCCAGGTATTATTAATTACCGTGCCGGATATGATCAGTTCATTTGAAAAATACAAGCTGACATTTGCACCTGCTGTTTTATTGAAAGCATTCCGCAATTCGTCGGAATTAAATTCGATAACATCAGGGTAAGCAGCGTACACCTTTTTTTTAACTGTTTGGGAAAAGCTGGAAGCGGTGGTTAGGCACAGCATCAGCAGTAGTAAGTTTTTACTAAGCGATTTCATGAGGCATTGGTTTATCAGAGATAATAGATTCTCTCATCAAACGCAGGATGAAAAAACTTAGTATGTTAGCTTGTTTCTTTTTTTGTAAACTATAAGATGGGAAATCAATATTGGCCGGTGCTCAACATTACTAATGTGCAGGCTTCCAGCGTTTTAATTCCTTTGTTTTTTGCAAGGCCCGCCAATACCGGGTTTTCTGTGCCAGGGTTGAAAATGATCCTTTTTGGATTAAGGTTTAATATATAGTCGTAATACTGCTCCTGGTTAGCCGGGTTTAAGTATAAGGTAACTGTGTCTATACCCTCTACAATATCTTTACCTGCAGATATAGGAATACCTCTTAGTTCTCCTTTTTGTTTTCCAACTGCTACAACCGGGTGATGGTGGGATAATAAAGAATTCAGGGCAAGATAACTGTAACGTTGTGGGTTGGTAGAGGCTCCAAGAATTAAAGTTTTTTTAGGCATATCAATTAATTTAAAAATCTGGATTGCTGGGAAGGGGAGGGAATCATGCAGGTATCCTGTTTTCCAAACCAGCGATAACGGTTCCGCGCTATAATATCATATACTCCATTCCTGATAAAAGGAGGTACAATAATGAAGCCATATAACAAAGAAATTATTCCCTTAAGACGCCGGGATACACGTAAAGCTGCTGTAGATTTTATATATGCCTGGCCATTTTCTATTAATATAAAAGTGCCATAACGAGGCAGGTCGAACCCATACAATTTTTGTAAATGAATTCCTTTGTCGCTCTGAAGTGCACAAAATGTAAAGACTTGTTCCGGATCGTGCCTGATGGTAAATTGCACGGCATTATTGCAAAGGTTGCAACACCCATCAAATAAGATAATGGGTTTCCTGTTTTCCTGGTCATTTTTGCCTGGTGCAGTCATACTCTTAATATAACATCCTGTGTGGTACAGTGTTTAAAAAACATATTTATTTCAAATTAAAACCTTTTGCCCGATCTGCATTTTTAATTATGCTGATTACTGAATTCGCATTGGTTTCTCTGGTTTACGTAAGTGTTATATATTACATTCATGATCCCGCAATTGAGTTCTTTAAGCCGAAAAATTATTTTTGTTTCCCTGGCTTTGCTTTGCCTGACGCCCTGGATCAGTCCACCTTTCGCATTAATACTGGGATTATTAGTTGCGCAATTTACAGGCCATCCTTTCCTGGCATATAACCGAAAAGCCACTTCCCTGTTGTTAAAAATATCGGTAGTAGGACTGGGGTTCGGAATGAATTTTCATACTGCATTGCAGGCGGGCAGCCAGGGATTCATTTTTACCCTGGTTTCAATTGCAGGTACCCTGGTACTGGGCTTTTTATTGGCCCGGATCATGAAGTTTTTGATTCAATATTCATGATCC
>JBKJUT010000052.1:0-6572 GCA_046590515.1 Ferruginibacter sp. | reverse complement strand
GGGATAGATGGATTTATACATTTCGCGGGGGTCAGCGGCTTCAGAGAGTAGTTTTTCTTCATCGCGGAAAATAAGTGAGCCTATCCCGGTAATACCTGGGGGCACATTATACACCCGGCTTTGAACATCCGCACTGTATAAATTGAAACTTACCGGCATCAGCGGGCGGGGGCCTACTATACTCATGTCTCCTTTTAATACATTAAATATCTGAGGCAGTTCGTTGATCTTGGTCATACGCAGCAACTTTCCCACCTTTGTTACCCGGGGATCATTTCTTAAGGTAATCTCACCTGTACCGGTATTTGGACTGTTCTTCTGCATGGTGGCAAACTTCAATATATTGAACAGGCGGTTTTTATATCCCACACGCTCCTGGAAATAAAACACTTCTCTTTCACCGGTAAACATCAGGATAAGGATCACCGGGATGAGGATAGGCGACAATATAACCAGCGCCAATAAGGCGACCAGGATATCAATTATTCGCTTGAGCAGGCTGTACATTACTTAAAGCAGGATTTTATTTTTTCGGCTACCCGTGCCAGTTCGTCGTTGCTGATATTTGTAGAACACGGTATGCTCAGGCAATGGGCGTAAAGATCATTGGACCGGTCGTTCTTATTGTAATAAATATCATTCTTAAACATAGGTAACTGGTTCATCGGCACCCAGAAAGGGCGGCTTTGTAACTTATCACCGTTAAGCTCCTTCAATATTTCTTTTTGCTTATCTGACCTGATAGTTGGCATCCACCAGTTTGGATTAACGTCGGCGCTTACCTGCTGGAAGCCGATATCACCTACTCCTGCCAGTTCCTTTTTGTAATATGCGATCACTTCTTTTTTTCTTTCCAGGAAAGAAGGCAGTTGCTCCATCTGGGCCACGCCCATGGCTGCTGCCACGTTTACCAGGCGGTAGTTATACCCGATTTCGTCGTGCATATATTCGAACGGGTCGCTCTTGGCCTGGGTGGTAAGATGTTTGGCTTTTTTTGCCAGGGATTCATCGTTGGTAACGATCATTCCCCCGCCACCGGTAGTGATGATCTTGTTTCCATTATAGCTGAAAGTGCCGAGGAGGCCGAAGCTGCCGGCGTGTTTACCCTTATAATAACTACCCAGGGCCTCAGTAGAATCTTCTAAAACTATGAGCTTATGTACGTCTGCCAGGGCCAGCAACCGGTCCATATCACACATATTTCCCAGCACATGTACCGGCATGATCACCGGTATGCGTTTACCTGATTTCCTATGGAAGCAAACGCCATTTTTCTGTTCAGTTTCCTGCTCGAGAAATTCCTGCAGCAAGTCAAGGTCCATTTGCCAGTTAAGCTCATCTGTATCTATTAATACAGGACAGGCACCTGTATATTTAATGGAATTGATAGTAGCGATGAAAGTTACATTTTGAGTGATGACCAGGTCATCCTGGTTTACGCCAAGTATAATAAGGCAGGTATGCAAGGCCGTGGTGCCGCTACTGGTAGCTACCGCATATTTTGTACCGGCAAATTCTGCTGTCATTTTTTCAAACTGATCTACATAAGCGCCGACACTGCTTACCCAGCCTGTGTCCAGGCAATCTTTTACATACTTCCATTCATTTCCGCCCATATTGGGTCCGCTCAATAATACCATGTTGTTATTTTTTCCTCATCAATTATTAATTCAAAATTAAATGTTCCTGAACTTTTGTGCAAAGGAGTCAGTAACGATCCCGGTCTTAAGTAGTGCATACACTTCTTTCACCCCGTCAGGAACAGTTTTGGTAATGGTATATCCCAATTCGTTCTTGATTTTATCGAAGTTCACCCGGTAATCCCGTGGGTCTTCACTGCTGTCTACATAGTGCACTTTCACATTAGGCACCACTTTACAAACCTCTTTGATAACCATTCCTTTATTATAATTCTCTTCCGTGCTGCCGACGTTAAATACATTTGACTTTACTTTTTCTACCGGGCTCTCCAATACGAGTACTACGGCACGTGCCAGGTCATCTACATGACAGTAAGGGCGCCAGAACTGCTGGCCCCAGATCTCCTGTTCTCCATTTACGGCGGCATTACGGGTAAATTCATTTACAGTAAGATCAAAACGAATCCGTGGTGAATATCCATACACTGTACTGAATCGCAGGGCCGTGCTGGCCATGCTGGTATCATTTCTTTCTTCCAGCAGGTATTTTTCAAACTTTACTTTCAGCTCAGCATATAATGAAACCGGGTTTAGTTGAGAAGTTTCTGTTACAAAAGAATCGGGGTCAGGCATTTTACCATAGTTGCTGCAGGTACTTGCAAAAACAAAACGTTTTACACCTTTGCGTTCAGCAGCTTCAAACAGATCCACGCTGCCTTTCCAATTGGTTTCAGTAGCTTCTTCACTGAATTTTTTACAAGCAGGATCGCCTACAATGGCTGCCAGGTGGGCTATGGCATCAATTCCTTCCAGTGCTTTTTCTACTTCTTCCCCATGGCGGATATCGCCACGCATAAATTCAAAGTTGGGATGCATCATAACTTCATACAAAGCTTCTCCGCCAAATTTCAGGCTGTCGAATGCCCTTACGCTATATCCTTTGTCTAATAACTGGCGAACGAGCACAGAGCCTATATATCCTGCACCTCCAGTAACCAATACTTTCATAATTGTTTATTTTAATTGTATTATTTAATTAGTAAGCGGGAAGGATTACCTATCACCACCTGGTCGTTTTCAATATCTTTCACTACCACTGCACCGGCACCGATGACTACGTTGTTTCCGACTGTAACTCCCTGCCTGATCACAGCCCCGGCGCCCACAAAAGTATGATCACCTATTGTTACATTTCCGCACAACACAGCACCAGGACCGATGTGTGCAAAGTTTCCCACCCGGCATTCGTGTTCAATGATAGCACCGGTATTGCAAATGGCACCCAGTCCTATCACTGAAAGTGGGTTTATACAAACACCTGCGCTTATCATAACACCATGAGGTTCCACATTAACCGTATGATCAATCACAGCAGATGGATGTATGGCATTACCTGGAAATAATTTCAATCCATCAAAATGATCGTAAATTTTTTTACGTGCTTTGTTATCTCCTACCGAAATGAAGAATCCCTGTTCACGAAGGGCTTCCAGTGAAGCAGGATCTTTTTCATTGCCGAGGTAAATCAGGTTAAACGGATTATTATCTTTTTCAATCATATCACAATACCCGGTAACGGTTCTGCCGGCAGCATGTAAGATGCCGCAAACAACGTATGCGTGACCTGAATATCCAATAAGAATCATATTGAAAAACTTTATGCAATTTAAGACTTAGAAGGTGATTCTTTCTATCCTTTATCAGTTGCCAGCCAGGACAGGCACTTTTTGACCTAAGATATTCTCTATTGCTTTCAAATAGGCGTCAATCACTATTTGTTTATTAAACAGCTTTATCACTCTTTGCCTGGCTTTTTGTCCCATGGTTTCACGCGCCTCTTCTGACAGCATTACCATTTTCCGCATTTTATTGGCAAGGTCGCGCGGATTCCTGACTTCTACCAGCAGGCCGGTCACTTCATCTTCCACAATTTCATTACAACCTGTGGTGTCACATGTGATACAAGGGCGTTCCATACTGGCAGCTTCGAGCAGGACATTACTGGTTCCTTCCCGCCAGGAAGGCAATACGATACAATCGGCGGCAGCCATATGTGTACGTACATCATCTGCAGCGCCCAGGTAATGAATAATACCTTCTTCTTCCCATGCTGCCATATCCTGGGGTGTGACTATATTTTCTTTCAGATTTTGCGTCCAGTAGGGACCCAGTACATTAAAGGTTGCGTTGGCCAGCACAGGCTTAAGCATCCTGGCAGCTTCTACGTATTCCAGTATTCCCTTATCCCGGATCAGCCGGCTGATAAAAAGAAATGAAAACCGGTTATGTGGTTTTTCATATGGGATAGGTTGGTAATACTCGTGATCAATACCTGAGCCCGGGATCCTTTCTGCATTCCCTGGTTTTACAAAATTGTTTTGCAGGAACAGATCCATATCATCATAGTTCTGGAAAAATACTTTTGCAGTTTTTTGTAAAACGAATTTGTACAGGTTGCGTGCAGCCTTATAACTGATGGCATTGCTTTCAAACAAGGGGCCAATACCAGTAATATTTGTAATGGTAGGAATTTTCAACAGGCGGGTAACCATGTTGCCCCAGATGGCCGGGCGGATGGTGAACGTCAGAACCAGGTCAGGTTTCAATACACCGAGGTTCTTGCGCAGGCTGCGTATATACTGTAATATTTCTTTTGGATTCTGGTTACTGCCCTTCACATCTATCACAGTGAACCCCTTTGCCCTTGCGAGGTCAAGCTCGGCTGCGGTACCGGTAGTAAGTATGGTCACATTAAAGCCTCTATCTACCAGGGTTTGGGTAAGCTTCCACCTGATAGTATTTGTTGCCAGGATATTGTTTTCAATAATAACGATCTTCTTCATTAAAATATTTAAGTCAAATAACATTTGCGGTACCACACTTCCATACAAAAGAGCATCCAGATAATTTTTGCACGTTTCTCTGCAGGTATAGATAATTTAAGCTGCAGTAATTTTTGTGTGAATACAGGATCAATGATATTCCGGTGAAAAGCATTGGGTGCGGAAAGATAATCATTGATCATCTCCTTCAGCTGCCCGTTAACCCAATCTTTTAAAGGTATTTCAAAACCCCGCTTAGGCTGGTGAATAAGTTCCGGTGGCAGGTAATTTTTTGCCAGGTTGCGCAATAAATATTTAGTGGTGCCTCCGTGTATCTTTAATTGATCGGGTAGCCCGGGTATATATTCCAGCAATTCTTTGGAGAGGAATGGGCTTCTGCCTTCGAGTGAATGTGCCATGGTTGCTATGTCCATCTTAACCAGCAAATCGCTGAACAGGTTGGTATCAAAATCCATGTTCATTATCTTTTGCAAACCTGAGAGCCCCGAGCCAGCAATTACGTTGAAATCTTTTTTGATATCAAACAGGTAATCTTCCTGGCTGCTTACTGCACTTTCAAAATCTTCTAAAATATCTACCCCGGCTGAAAGGTATATCTCCAGGTTGGATTTGGAGGAAAGCGCTGCCAGGCGATAGAGGTAATTGTATTTCGATTTTTTGTCTTTCGGAAGCGGCAGCAACTTTTTAACCAGGCCTGCTGAGTGCCGGAGCATTTTATTGTCTTTAAAAAAATCGTACTTAGCAAATGGTACATACCGGCGATAACCGCCGAATAGTTCATCAGCTCCATCTCCATTAAGAATAACGGTAAGGTATTTTTTAGCTTCCCGGCTTACATAATATGAGGGAATAGCAGAGCTGTCGAAAAATGGTTCCCCATAATTAGCGATGATCTGTTCCACATCTGCCTGCAGGTTGTCAAAATTGATATTGATCTCTGTATGATGGGTCCTATATTTTTCTGCTACTATCCTGGCAAGCGGCGCTTCATCATACGCCCCCGGGAATGAAACAGTAAATGTTTTTAATTTATTGGTATGCCTGGTGGCCAACGCAGTAACCAGGCCGCTGTCAATACCGCCGCTTAAAAAGCAGCCCACTTCCAGGTCGCTCGATTCCAGTCGCCTTTTTACAGCAAGGTTCAGCAGGTGATCTGTTTTTTCGAGTGCCTGCTCCAGGCTGTCGTTATTGCGCTGCAGGTAATAATCATGGATATTCCACCACTTTATTTCACGGGTTGTAAAATTGCTGCAGTCAACAACCAGGTAGGATGCTGCCGGCATTTCGCGGACATATTTATAAGGAGTAAGTGTTTTATAGAAGGCACCAAGCCGGGTATAATGATAAAAATTTTCCTGGCAAATCTCCAGTGGTAACAAGGCCTTCAGGCAATTAAGTTCGCTGGCAAAAACAATTTGACGGTTGTATTCATAAATATATAATGGCTTTTTACCGGCACGGTCGCGGGCAAGGAAAAGCGTTTGTTCCTGTTTGTCGTATATCGCAAACGCGAACATGCCATCGAGATATTGTAAAAAATCCGGGCCTTGCTGGTGGTAGAGTAATAAAAGTGTTTCTGTATCCGAACTTGTTTTTCCAACCAGGTTAAAGCGTTGCCGGACTTCGATGTGGTTGTAAATTTCACCGTTAAATATGATGGAATACCTATCAGCCAGGTGCATGGGCTGTATGCCGCCGGTAATATCAAGAATGGAAAGACGAAGATGGTACAGTTCAACATTGCCGGATTGAAAACCATTTCGCTGATCCGGCCCACGGTGACCCATGGACTGATCAATATTACCAGTAAGAAGTTTAAAATTTACGGAACCCGCGATACCACACATTTACAATAATTTACCAGTGGCAAAATAAGTGCTTATTGTTGAATGAGGAACCACATTATTAGGATAAATTTGCTTTGCGACACTTCGCCTGACACACATTCAATATTCTGATGGGCATTATAGATTTTATTGTCTTTTTTATATATGTGTTTATATTCCATCTACTCTTTAAAGCTAGAAGGAATATAAACACATATATAAAAAAGACAATAAAATCTATAATGCCCATCAGAATATTGAAT
>JBKJUT010000147.1:0-3875 GCA_046590515.1 Ferruginibacter sp. | reverse complement strand
ATTTGCTGTAACCCTTATACCTAAAGGAACACGTGATATTTTTTCACAGGATAAAAGTAAATGGATCAAACTGTCACGGGCTGAAGTATCACGCTTACCCACACATGCGCAGGATCTTGTGGAAAACTTCTGTTTATATGATACTGAAAATTATTTTGTACCGGAATATGGATTTACATTAATAGATCTTGTGGTGTATCTGAACCACAGTGATACACCAAACGTACAGTCGGTTGAAGAAGGGACTTATTTTGAAGCCCTGCGGGACATTCAGACAGGAGAGGAACTTTTTGTAGATTATGGGTTACTGGTATAACCTTCCAGACGGCCAAGAGTTGCAGTAATGCTTCTCTTTATTTCTTCGTAAGTAGCACCTGCAGGTTCAAATTTTTTCCCGATAACCAGTTCGTAAAGTTCAATATAACGGTTACTGATAGATGTAATTATAGCAGGTGTCATTTCCGGCACTTGCTGGCCTTCCTTACCCATGAAATTATTTTCAATCAGCCACTCCCGCACGAATTCCTTACTTAGTTGTTTTTGCTTTTCTCCTGCCTGTTGCCTGGCGTCAAAACCCTCAGCCTGAAAATACCTGCTCGAATCTGGAGTATGGATCTCATCCATAAGAATAATTTCGCCTGCTATTTTTCCAAATTCATATTTCGTATCTGCCAGCACCAGGTTCTGTTGACAGGCCATTTGCTTCCCATGGTTAAAAAGCGCCAGGGCATATTTTTCCAATATCAACCATTCTGCCCCTGTTGCCAGTCCTGTTCGGATGATTTCCTCCCGGCTTATGTCTTCATCATGGCCCTCATTGGCCTTTGTAGTGGGAGTAATGATAGGTTCCGGAAAAAAATCATTTTCCTTCATTCCTTCCGGAAGATTAATCCCGCATAGTATTCTCTTCCCTTCTTTATAAGTTCTCCAGGCATGGCCGGTCAGGTTTCCACGTACTACCAATTCAATTTTAAATGGATCACACCTGCGCCCTATGCTTACATCCGGTGATGGGATATCGATTAACCAGTTCGGGCATATTTTGCGTGAATTGTGCAACATATATGCAGCGATCTGGTTCAATACCTGTCCTTTATAGGGTATTGGATGTGGTAACACTACATCGAAGGCAGAGATCCTGTCACTGGCAACCATTACTATATAAGCAGAACCAATATAGTATACGTCTCGGACTTTGCCCCTGTAAAAACCGGTTTGGCCAGGGAATGTAAATGGCTGCATTATGCTAAATTAACACCAATAAGCGGCAAATTCTAAACTGGGTGTGAACAATATTTCAACAATAGAGGGAAAGAAAATGTTATAAGTTTCAATTCTATGCTTATTTTGCTCAAAATTAAAAACCAAAACAACGTAAAATGAGAAAATTAACCTTTTTGGTTACATTTTTAATGTATGGTCTATGTACTATTGCACAAAATGTAACCATAAGCGGTAATGTAAAAAACAGCCTGAATGCTGAAAGCGCAGCTGCTGTTTCAGTTACCATCAAAGGGACTTCGGAAGGAACCTTTACCGATGACAAAGGAAACTTTAAAATCGTTACCAAAAGTTTACCTGCCACTTTGGTTTTCTCTTCTGTGGGTTTTGAGACCCAGGAGAAAACTGTTTCCAGCAATTCCGACATAGTAGATATCAGCGTGGTTCCTACCAACGTGTTCGGACAGGAAGTAGTGGTTGCGGCCAGCCGTGTACCTCAACGGATTTTGGAATCTCCTGTATCTATTGAAAGGATCAGCCCGGCAACCATCCGCAATTCTCCGGCAGCTAATTTTTATGATGTGGTAACTTCTTTGAAAGGAGTGGATTTCACTACGTCTTCACTTACTTTTAAAACACCAACCACGCGCGGCTTTGGCGGTAGCGGTAATGTCCGCTTCAACCAGGTGGTAGATGGAATGGATAACCAGGCTCCTGGTCTGAATTTTTCTGTGGGCGCAATTGTAGGGCTTTCGGAACTTGACGTAGATAATATTGAATTGTTATCTGGCGCCTCTTCTGCTTTGTATGGCCCGGGTGGAATGAACGGTACCTTACTGATGACCAGCAAAAATCCGTTTCAATACCAGGGTTTGTCAGTTATCATCAAAGAAGGCGTAATGCACACAGACAGGTCTGAGCGAAACATCTCCCCATATCATAACTGGTCACTGCGTTGGGGTAAAAAAGTTTCTGAAAAATTTGCTTTTAAAGTGAACACTGAATTTGTAACAGCCAAAGACTGGATAGGAATGGATTACCGCGATTATAACCGTAATGCCGGGGTAATTAAAGGTGGCACCCGTACTACTGATCCAAACTATGATGGTATCAATGTGTATGGAGATGAAACTTTTGGCGATATCCGCCCGGTACTTTATGGTGTGGCTGCCCAGGCCCCTTTCCTGGCTCCCTTTATCAATACCCTAACTACCCAACCTATCAATGTATCCCGTACTGGTTATACAGAAAAAGAACTGATGGACCCTATGACACTAAACTTTAAAGTGAGTGGTGCCTTGCATTATAAACTGTCTTCAAAAACAGAAGCTATTGTAGCTGCATATTGGGGAACAGGAAATACCATTTATACCGGTGCTTCCCGTTATTCTATCAAAGATTTTAAAATGGGGCAATATAAGGTAGAGTTGAATAACAAAAACTGGTTATTACGCGCCTATACTACACAGGAAAATGCCGGACAATCTTATAACCTGGCTGCAACTACCCAGAATTTTAACGAAAGGTGGAAGCCAAGTCCTGGTACAACAGGATGGTTTTCCCAATATGGCCAGGCTTACCTTGCCAGCCGTTTAAATGGAATGACGGAACAGGATGCTCATAACACCGCCCGTGCCACAGCCGATATAGGCCGCCCGGTAGTAGGTACGCCAGAATTTAGAGAGCTGTTTGATGTGGTGCGCAAGATTCCTGCACCAAAAGGTGGACTGTTACTTGACAGGACAGATCTTTACAATGTAGAAGGCAACTATAACTTTTCCGAGTACACGAAGTCATTCGCTGATATAATAGTAGGCGGAAATTTTAAAAAATATGTATTGAATTCAAAAGGTACTTTGTTTGCTGATACAGCAGGTACTATTGGTATTAACGAAATCGGAGCTTTTATCCAGGCTTCCCGTGCCATTACCAGCCGGGTTAAATTAACCGCTTCAGGCAGGTATGATAAGAATGAGAATTTTGATGGACGTTTTACTCCTCGGGTTACTGCTGTGGTAAAAGTTACAGATAACAGTAATGTGCGCCTGTCTTACCAGACTGCCTACCGCTTCCCGTCTACCCAGATGCAGTGGATAAACCTGGACCTGGTTTCTTATAAATTAATTGGTGGAAACAAAGCCTTTGAGCAGATATATCATTTTGATACGAATCCTATTTATGACAGGGATTCATTAAGAAATCAAAAAACTGTGAAGCAGGATTTCCAGCAATTAAAGCCGGAAGCATTGTCTTCATTTGAATTAGGGTACAAAGCCCTCGCTTTAAATGGTAAGCTGTTATTGGACATGTATGGTTACTATGGCCAATACAGCGATTTCCTGGCTCGTAAGCAGGTTGTCCAGTCAAAAAGTGGCGGAACCATATCTTTTGCTGATACATTAAACGGACAGATTTATTCTATCCCGGTTAATTCACCAGTAAAGATCAAAACATATGGCTTTGGTATCGGGCTGGATTACAAACTACCTTATAATTTCACAATTGGTGTAAACGCCGCTTCTGATAATTTAAAGGATGTGCCATCTAACTTTATAGCTTCCTTCAATTCTCCAAAATATAAGATGAATGCTTATGTTGGTAACACCGGTTTTGGTAAGAACAAGCTGGTAGGCTTTAACGTGGCATACAGGTGG
>JBKJUT010000292.1:0-2740 GCA_046590515.1 Ferruginibacter sp. | reverse complement strand
GGCTTCGTGGCAGGCAGTTTCCTAGGAAGCCGTATCACCCTGGCACTTCCCCAGGAAACGGTTAAACGCTTTTTTGCAATCCTGCTGTTAGTAATATCAGTTAAGATGCTGTTCTTTGATAAAAAGAAAATAATTCCCGCCAGCAGTCCAGCCATTACATCCCAAACGCCCCACGAGGCTCTCAGATAAGTCTGTATTGTGAAAATTTAATAAGTTTACATCTACTTGTAAAGAAGAAAAACAACTCATATTTTGAACCAGCGTAAACACCAGGATAAAGATGACAGGGAACTGCTGGATAATTTTTATGCAGGTTACAACAATGAGTGGCTTGGGATATTGCTGGAAAGATATACCCTCCTTCTTTATGGGGTTTGTTTGAAATACCTTAAGAATGAAGAAGAAGCTAAAGACGGGGTGCAACAGGTTTTCCTTAAAGTGCTGCATGAAATACCAAAATACAAAGTAACTTATTTTAAAAGCTGGGTGTACATGATTGCTAAAAATCATTGCCTGATGAAATTGAGGCATAAGGGGAGGTATACTGTAGAAATCAATGATAGCTTATTAGCGGCCCCTCATGACCCGTCCGGTATACAGTCTGCCCGGGAGAAAGAACAACAGTTATTACTCATGGAATCTGCCCTTGAACAGTTAAATGCAGAACAAAGACAATGTGTTACTTTATTTTATCTTGAAAAGAAAAGTTACCAGCAAATAACAGAAATTACCGGATATGATATTATGCAGGTAAAAAGTCATATCCAGAACGGCAAAAGAAATTTAAGGTTACAACTCTCAAGATCAATAAAAAATGAGTGAGGAATTAAACGATATACCAGGTGAGCATATAGATAAGAACCAGCAAAAGCTGTTTGATTATCTCACCAGCCGTATGCCCGACCAGGAGCAACATGATTTTGAAGCGCACATGGAGGAAGATGATTTCATGTCTGATGCCGTTGAAGGACTTCAATCAGTTAAGGATAAGAATAACCTTGCTTCATTGGTTTTACAATTGAATGCAGATTTAAAAAAGCAGGTAAATAATAAGAAAGCCCGGAAAGAGAAAAGAAATATTAAGGAGCAACCCTGGATTTACTTTGCATTGGTTCTCCTGTTATTATTAATAGTAGCTGGTTACCTGGTAATTTCCCGTTTGTATTCGTAAAATATCAGGCGCATGCCTGTCTTTGCACAATTGCCACCATAGGATAGTCTGACGTCACCATTGCTCTGTGCGGAATGTGAGGGGGTATACAAATTACTTCGCCAGCCTTGAAGTCCACACAAGTTTCGCTGTAATACATGGTGCAACTTCCTTTAACGATGTATAGGTATTCAATAAAATCATCATGCTCTTCTACTTCATGACCTTCTTTCGCCCAAACAATAAAATTGGTGATAAAAGGGGTGGAAGGTAACTCCTGCACGAAGAGATTAGTGAACTCAGTTCCCGGATCTGTAATCGTATTATTTTTTATCCATTGCTGCATTAAGACGGGAGCATCTTCTGGTTTAACAAGTGGCAGGTAGGCAGGATTCTTTTTTGCCTGAACGTGGTAAATTGATTCCATTACAGATAATTTTACCTTTTGAGAAGGCTCCACACTGTTTGCTAAAAGGTATTCCTCAAAAATGGCCTGGATACTTTGTAATTCCATTGCTACCTCTGGGTATAATGCTGCATAATTCTCTACCTCGATCTTTTCCTCATCGGAACAAAACCCCATGCAATAATTCTCCAGGGCACCCGAACCAATAAAAGCTGACACATCCATGCCGCGAAGTTACACAGTTTTAAGGTCTGGATAAAAGGAACAAAAAAAAAGCTGCTCTATGGGAGCAGCTTTCACTTGAATATAAGATGTTAATCTTTTACAAAACGGGTTGTTTTTAGTTCTTCACCCGGAATATATCCTGAAACCTGGTAAGTGCCGGCTGGCAAATTGCCAAGGTTCAATTTTATTAAATTACTACCAGGCAAAATTCCTGCGGATACACGCATAACTACTGCGCCCAGGCTGTTTGAAAAAACCAACTGAATATTCCCTGCCTTTGCAGCTGATACGGAAAGATTGGCATTCCCTGGAGCAGGATTCGGCGATACTCCTGTAATTTCAAAGCCTTTGTCTTTTCCAATTAATGCAATGGTCTGACCATAGGTTACCTTTCCGTCAATATCTGTCATCTTTATACGGTAGAAATTAATTCCGCTGGCAGGATTGTTATCTGTAAAGTTGAAAGCCTGCTGGCAACGAAGTGCTGAAGCCGTTTCATTATAAATAGATTTAAAATTTCGCGCATCACTGCTTCTTTCCAATGTAAGAGTTACAGAGGGCGTATTGGTACAACTTACTTTCCAGGTTAACAGATTTGAGCTTCCTTGTTTTGAACCTTTCAGGTATTCAAAATAAACCGGCAGCACTGCAAAATCAGCGTATCCAAAAACGAAATCACCAAAAGTATTCATGGCGTTTGTAGCAGGCGAGCCTGTAGCATTATTACCAGGTACTAACGAACTAACCTGGGGATTAACATCCCAGCAGGCTGCGCCGGTATGAAAAGCTACTGTAATGGCTTTTGAACCATTAGGATCAGCTACAGGACCGGCTCCGTTGGTCCAGTTTCCTGCACTCTCAGCCTGCACATAATTTAACTGGATAGCTGCTGCATCTGTACCACTGTTCCTTACCACGTTCCATCTTTCATTGGTGGTATAAGCCTCCAGGCGGGTAGG
>JBKJUT010000204.1:0-9625 GCA_046590515.1 Ferruginibacter sp. | reverse complement strand
AGAGGCTAACCGAGAAGTGATAAAACTTGCCACCAGTATTGCCAATCCTGGTTGTTTTGCTACGGCTATTCAACTTGGCATGTTACCCCTTGCCAAAGCTGGCTTGCTGGGTGATGTATATACCACCGGGATTACGGGATCTACCGGTGCCGGGCAGTCGCTTTCTCCTACATCTCATTTTAGCTGGCGTAACAATAACATACAGGCTTATAAAACATTATCGCACCAGCACCTCGGGGAAATCAGCGAAACACTCCGGCAGGTACAGCAAAAAAAGGTAAACGTAAATTTTGTTCCGTGGCGGGGCGATTTTACCCGCGGAATATTTGTCAGTTCACAACTGGCCATTTCGGAAAATGCCACTGAACTTGCTGCCTTGTACACAGATTTTTATAAAGATCATCCATTCGTTCATTTGCAGGATTCTCCTGTTCACCTGAAGCAGGTAGTTAATACCAATAAATGTTTGCTGCAACTTGAGCAGGTTGGTAATATGCTGGTAGTGCACTCCGTACTGGATAACCTGGTAAAAGGAGCCAGCGGACAGGCTGTTCAGAACATGAACCTGGCATTTGGCCTCACTGAAACAACCGGCCTTAAGTTAAAAGCAAATTATTTTTAAAAGTAAGAAGATGAAATTATTTGATGTATATCCGCTCCAGGATATTACTATAACAAAGGCGGAAGGATCAAGGGTATTTGATAAAGATGGACAGGAATACCTGGATATGTATGGTGGCCATGCCGTAATCAGTATCGGTCATTCACACCCTCATTGGAAAAAACGGATCAAGGACCAGATGGACAAGGTTTCTTTTTATTCCAATTCCATCCAGATACCTATTCAGGTTGAACTCGCTGCAAAACTTGGCATAGTCTCAGGCAAAGAAGACTACCAGCTATTCCTATGTAACTCGGGTGCAGAGGCTAATGAAAATGCATTAAAAGTTGCCTCTTTTTACAATGGCAGGAAAAAAGTAATTGCCTTCCGGAAAGGATTTCATGGACGTACATCTTTAGCTGTAGCGGTAACCGATAACCCTTCTATTATTGCTCCTGTAAACGAAACTGAAAATGTAATCTTTCTTCCATTTAATGATGAAGAAGCATTGGCTGATGCATTTACTCAGCACGAAATCTGCGCAGTAATTATAGAAGGAATACAGGGCGTAGGTGGTATCAGGGTCGCCACAAATTCTTTCCTGCAACTGATCAGGAACCTTTGTGATGCTGCCAACGTTGTATTCATTGCTGACTCTGTTCAATGTGGTTATGGCAGAACAGGGCAATTCTATTCGCACGACCAGGCAGGGATAAATGCAGATATTTATACGATGGCCAAAGGGATGGGCAATGGTTTCCCGGTTGCGGCAATATCTGTTGCACCTGGGTTTAAGCCTTCCCATTTTATGCTGGGCACCACTTTCGGTGGCAATCATCTTGCCTGCAGTGCAGCCCTGGCAGTATTGGAAATTATAGAAAGAGATAAGCTAATGCAGAATGCTGCTATCGTGGGTGATTACCTGCTTTCTGAATTAAGGCAAATGCCGGATATAACAGAAGTCCGTGGCAGGGGTTTAATGATTGGAATTGAATTGCCATTGGAATTAAATGCAGTAAAGAAGAACTTATTGTATACGCATAAAATTTTCACAGGCGAAGCAAAGCCCAATGTAATCAGGTTGTTACCCGCACTGAACATTACTATGAATGATGCAGACCAGTTTTTAACGGCATTAAAAAAAGAACTTAGCTAATGAAGAATTTTGTTTCAGTAAAG
Organism: Ferruginibacter sp.; assembly: GCA_046590515.1. GTDB lineage: Bacteria > Bacteroidota > Bacteroidia > Chitinophagales > Chitinophagaceae > Ferruginibacter. The sequence continues at coordinate 7,845 of JBKJUT010000204.1, read as the reverse complement.
GATGTGGAAAATATAGATGCACTGGCACAAAAAGCCCTGCTTTATAAAGCGCAGCCATTAAAGGACCAGTTACTGCTAAAGGGGCGCCGGGCAGGTTTATTGTTTTTAAATCCCAGCCTTCGTACCCGGATAAGCACCCAATTGGCTGCCCAGAATCTGGGGATGGAAGTGATTGTTTTTAATGTAGATAAAGACGGCTGGGCGCTGGAATTTGAAGACGGCGCCATTATGAACGGAAATACTGTTGAACACATAAAAGATGCAGCCCCGGTTCTGGGAGCTTATTTTGATGTATTATGTGTGCGCACTTTTCCAAAACTGGTCAATCGTGAAGAAGATTACGAAGAGACTGTCATTAACCGGTTTATCAGGTATGCAGGTATACCGGTGATAAGCCTGGAGAGCGCTACTTTGCATCCGTTACAGTCTTTAACTGACATACTTACTATTAAAGAAGCGATGGAAGCAATGCCCGGTCAGAAAGCCCGTCCCAAAGTAGTACTGTCCTGGGCTCCGCATATTAAACCATTGCCTCAATGCGTGGCTAATTCTTTTGCGCAATGGATGACAGCCTGGGGTCAGGCCGATTTTGTGGTAACTCACCCTGAAGGATATGCGCTAGATACCAATTATACAAATGGAGCTACTGTAACCACGGACCAACAGGCGGCGCTTGAAGGAGCTGATTTTGTATATGTAAAAAACTGGAGCAGTTATGAAAATTATGGCTCCATGCCTGGAAGTTATCCCGGCTGGATGCTCACCGGTCATAAACTTGCCGGTAGTAATAATGCCAGAATCATGCATTGCCTGCCAGTAAGGAGAAATGTGGAATTGTCTGATGAAATACTTGATAGTAAATTTAGCCTTGTAACTACCCAGGCTGCCAACCGGGTTTGGGCGGCTCAAGCCGTTTTCTCCGAGATCTTAAAACCCCATTGATGGAAAAATTATTTATTGTAAAGATCGGTGGTAATGTAATTGATGACCAAAACCTGCTCGCAGATTTCATCAAAACCTTTGCAGGAATTCAGCATAAAAAGATATTGGTACATGGAGGCGGGGCTATGGCAACACGGGTTGCTGAAGCTATGGGTGTTCCCCAGCAAATGAAGGATGGCAGACGGATTACAGATAAAGAAACTATCAAAATTGTTACTATGGTCTACGCAGGCTTAATCAACAAGCAACTGGTAGCCGGCTTACAGGCAAACCAATGCCAGGCTATTGGTTTTACAGGCGCGGATGGCAATATGCTTCGCGCCCGTAAGCGGGCGTCAAAACCTATAGATTACGGGTTTGTAGGTGACGTAGAAAGTGTCAATGTCACCTTGCTTAGCCTGTTGCTTCATCAGGATTTCACCCCGGTATTTTCCCCTATCACTCACGATGGTAAAGGAGACTTATTAAATACAAATGCGGATACTATTGGATTCGAACTCGCCAAAGCATTGTGTAACTTGTATGAAATTTCCCTGGTGTATTGTTTTGATAAGCCCGGTGTTTTAGAAGATGTACAAGACCCGGGCAGTGTAATCAACCGAATTACACCGGGCGAATTTGCCGGCCTGAAAGAAAGCAATACAATCCACTCAGGTATGCTGCCAAAAATAGAGAATGCACTTACGGCTGTGGCGACGGGGGTAAGGCATGTGGTAATTGGTCATGCGCAACAACTCACACAATTGATCTCCCGGCAGGCGGGAACAACCGTTGAAAATGAATAACGAAAAATTAGAGCTCGCTACCGCGGAGGCAACAAACTTGTTGCAGCAACTTATTGCAATACCTTCTTTAAGCAAGGAGGAAAAGCCGGCTGCAGATCACCTGGAAGTTTTTCTCAGGATGAAAGAAGTTACTGTCCATCGAAAAGGTAATAATTTATGGTGTACAACTTCAGATTATAAAAATAATTTGCCCTCCATATTATTAAACTCGCACCTGGATACGGTCCCGCCTAACAGCAGTTACACCCTGAATCCCTTTCATCCTCTAATCAAGGATGGAAAATTGTTTGGATTGGGAAGTACTGATGCCGGGGCTTCCCTGGTGTGTTTATTGGAGGCCTTCCTCGCAAATCCTGCACAAGGCCTGTATAACCTGGTGTTTGCTGCCACTGCTGAAGAAGAAATAAGCGGTGAAAATGGGATCAGTGCATTATTCGCAGATGTAAATTTTTCAAAGTTATTTTCTCACCCGGCTTCATTCGCACTGGTAGGAGAACCCACTGGCCTGCAACTGGCCGTCGCAGAAAAAGGGTTGATGGTGCTGGATGTAACAGTGCCAGGCATCCCTGGTCATGCGGCCCGTGAAGAAGGTGAGAATGCCATTTATAACGCAATCCCGGTTATAGAATGGTTCAGACAATACCAGTTTGAAAAGATATCTCCTTCGTTGGGCCTGATGAAAATGAATGTTACAGGAATTTCAACTGAAAACACCCGGCACAACGTCGTGCCAGGTGAATGCAGGTTGGTGGTAGATATAAGGCTGACCGAAATGTATACACACGAAGAGGTCTTGGATATTATCACATCCCATGTGCCGGCCAAAATTAGAGTCCGGAGTACCAGGCTGAAACCTTCAGCCATTTCTGAAAATCACCCGGTAGTAATGGCAGGTAAAAAGTTAGGGAAATCAACCTATGGGTCGCCTACATTGTCTGACCAGTCTTTAATTCCTTTACCCTCTCTGAAGTGTGGCCCTGGCCACAGTGCGCAAAGCCATTCAGCTGATGAGTTTATTTTGTTAGATGATATTAAGCAAGGAATTAAATTTTATATCAATTTATTACAGTCATTGGAAAATTAAATTACTACGTATGAAACTCTGGCAGAAAGATATCGATGTAAACAAGGCAGTGGAGAATTTCACAGTAGGTAATGACCGTCAATTTGACCTCTTACTGGCACCTTTTGATGTATTGGGAAGTATATCTCATGTAAAAATGCTTGCCTCCGTGGGGTTACTCTCTCAGGAAGAGATGAAGTCGCTGGTAACTGAGTTGCAGCATATTTACCTGCGTGTAACCTCAACTGATTTTACGATAGATTCCAGATTCGAAGATGTGCATTCGCAGGTAGAGTTTATGCTTACGGAAAAGTTGGGAGACATAGGAAAAATGATACACTCGGCCCGCAGCAGGAATGACCAGGTGTTGGTAGATATCAAACTTTTTTTGCGTGAAGCACTTGCAGAGTTGGTTATTGATATTCACCGGTTTTTTACCCTGCTGCAAAATAAAAGTGAATTATATAAAAACCACCTGGTGCCTGGGTATACACACATGCAACTGGCAATGCCTTCTTCTTTCGGACTTTGGTTTGGCGCTTATGCAGAAAGCCTGGTTGATGATATGGTTACATTGCAGGCAGCATATAAAGTGATCAATAAAAATCCTTTAGGTAGTGCAGCCGGTTATGGTTCATCATTCCCCATCAATCGAACGATGACAACGACATTACTGGGCTTTGCAGATTTAAATTATAATGTGGTGTATGCACAGATGGGGCGGGGGAAAGCCGAAAGGATAACAGCTCAGGCTCTTGCAAATATTGCCGATACCCTTGCCCGGATGAGTATGGATGTTTGTATGTATGTGAATGAAAATTACAGTTTTATCAGTTTCCCTGCAGCTCTTACTACCGGAAGCAGTATCATGCCGCATAAAAAAAATCCGGATGTATTTGAACTCATCCGGTCTCATTGTAACAGGTTAAAAGCATTGCCTAATGAAATAACCATGATGACCACCAACCTGCCAAGTGGTTATCACCGTGATCTTCAATTACTCAAGGAACATTTGTTCCCGGCTTTCACTACGCTGCATCAATGCATTTCTATGGCCACACTCATGTTTGAAAATATACAGGTAAGAGAAAACATACTGGAGGATAAAAAATACCAGTATGTTTTTAGTGTAGAAGCCGTTAACCAACTGGTATTAGAAGGTGTTCCTTTCCGGGATGCTTATAAGCAGGTCGGACAGCAGATCGCCGATGGTTCATTCAGCGGAAATATGCAGGTGCCGCATACCCATGAAGGATCGATTGGCAACCTGCAGACCGCTGCAATCAGGAAAATGATGGATACAATAATAGAGGAATTTAATTTTTCTAAAACTGCAAAGGCAGTTCAGCAACTCCTGCAAAAGGATTAGCGCTCTTTTAGTAACCGTCTTTCTTGAGAATTTACAATCACCGTACACCTGCAAACAGGTTAAATCGTTTTTTACTTCCATCTGCAATTAATGACAACAATTTTTATACATCTGAAGGGAGTTGTTAGAACTCGTTGGCCTATAATTCATATATTTATCGGAATATTGAAACCAAACAGAAATAAATGGAATGGATAAACATCCTTAAATGCCCTATCACCGGGCAGGATTTACGCCTATTGGCCGATACAGAATTAACTGAAATCAATCAAAAAGTGCGCAACAGCCAGGTCTGGCAATCCGATGGAAAGTTAATGGACCAGGAAATTACGGGGGGACTGGTAACCCTGGATAACGGTTACATATATCCTATTGCAAAAGAAATTATCTTATTATTACCCGACCTGGCCCTGGTTGATAACCAATCCAGAATAACAAGTGCCAACCTGAGCGATGACAAGAAACTGGTTAAGAATTTTTATGACAACCGGGGCTGGCACACCACAGATAAAGGTGATTATGAAGATGCGGATATTTTTGAAGACCTTCGTCCCTTCGCCCAGGATTATATAACTAAATGTCATAACAGGGTTAGCAGGTATTTAAATCCCTCCGGGAAATACATGATGGATGCTGCTTCAGGTGCCCTGCAATTCCCTGATTATTTACAATATTCTGCCAACTATCAATACCGTATATGCGTAGACCTTTCTTTCCAGGGTTTGCTGGAATGTAAACGTAAATTGGGAGATAAGGCAATTTGCCTGCTGTGTGATATGACAAACCTGCCGGTAAAGGAAAATACCATTGATGGTTTTATATCACTTAATACGATATACCATATTCCTAAAGATGAACAGGTAAAGGCTATTACAGAACTTAACCGGGTATTAATGCCGGGAGGTAAAGGTGTGGTGGTGTACGACTGGTACAAACATTCAACCTGGATGAATATTTCTCTTTTGCCATTCCGGGGTGTTGAATTTATACGGAACCGCCTGAAATCAATGGTTTCAAAAGCCGCTGGTAAAGGTGAACCCGCCAAGATGCTTTATTTCCATGCACATAACTATGAATATTTCAAGAAGCACCTGCCCATTCCTTTTAAACTCGCCTGCTGGCGTTCCATCAGTGTGCCTTTTATGAAGACGTACCTGCATGAGAATATGTCTGGAAAGAAAATGCTGGATAAAATTTACGAAATGGAAGAAGCCAATCCCGAAAAATGCGGCCTGAAAGGCGAATACCCAATGTTCGCGTTTGAGAAAGCCCGCTAAATATTATTTACTTTCTGTTTAGGCAATACGAAGTACAATAACATCCAGACAGCAAGTATGGACAGGAATGGCTCTACCGGGAACGTATACCTGGTAGTAGCGAGTAACAATACATGTACCGCTGTGATCACCACGAAAGGAATTATTAATAAGCTGGATTTAAAGTTATGCCTGTTTTTCCACCAGGCGAGGCATCCGAATATGACCAGGAAAAGATTGCTGAAACCCATTAGCAGGCGCGAAGCCATGCTCCGGGTGCCACCTGTAGAAGAAGGGAAACCCCAGAGTTCACCAAGGTTTGCCAGCCGCTCCCTGCTGAATTGAATAGGTTCACTCTTAATATGATCTACATACATCCTGACCGCATCGTCTTTTGTTTTTATTTCCGGGTGATTATCTAAATAGTTCCAGTCAATATCACTGCCTGATGCTGTAATGGCGTAGGCAATATTAACTTTTCCATGCCCCGAGATAGAAAACTCCCCGGTTTTATTATAACAATACATTGCCATCATTAATAATACAAGGCAACAGGATATAAGATATTTGAGATTAAGCCGTTTTTGAAGAACAAGTTCAAATAAAGCTACCAATACGAATATCATCAACATCTCGGTGCGGATTAATATGGTAATGCCCATGAAAAATCCTGACCAGGCCCATTTTTTCCGGTAATACAGCAGGTAAGAACCTGCCAGGAAAAAAGTAGTAGGTACTTCTGAGGTGATCCACCGGACCATATTAATCTGAGTAGGAAGTACAGCAAGTAAGAAAACAGTAGATAAAGCCAGGAACTCATCCTGGAAAATGTTTCTACTGATGGCATATACAAAATACAACGTGGCAGTGGCCATCAAAATATTCGTCCACACCAATGCATCCAATAAAAAAGGGCCGGAAGCCATTTTTATACCTGCTATTAGTAACGGGTAGCCGTTAGGAAAATAATTAATATAACCACCCGAAATAATTGCCTCAGCCTGTTTTAAATAATCCGGTGTATCCTGGTGCACGTGAGGAAGACCGGTAAAAAAGGAGATATATACCCGGAAAATTATGCCTGCCAATAGAATCACGGAAAGGATTAAACCGGCGCGATGTGTATGTATATTGCGGTATATCAAAGTCTTAGATGGAGTTTGTAATGTTTCAGCTAGCATCCGGTTAGTTATTTACGATATAACGCCCATTTGCAAATTATATTTTTTCAATTTCCTTATTATGGGAATGTTCTGTGGCAACCGAAATTTCATTGGCCTTTCGGGCTTTTCCCAGGGATACCACCTGCATCCACATAAATTTAGGAATATGAACCATTGCCTTATATATCCTTGGGTCGGTATCAGATTGAACCAGTGCCAGGAAAAACCCGGTAAAAAAAAGGAAAAAGAGCAGTAGCCAGATCAAAAAACCTGTAAAACCGGTAAATAAATTGATGACTAAAATTAAACCTGAAATGATCAGCAACATAAATAACGGGGGACGGGTAAGTATAAAACCGGATACCAGTTGATTCCAGTTAAATTTTGAAAGCCCTTTTCCTATTAAGCCCAGCCCGTAACGGTAATACCTGAACCATGTATTATTCCACCGGGCTCTTTGTTTTACCAGTTGGCCGGCGTGTGACGTCTTTTCATCATACACCACTGCATCTTCAGCAAAAGCAATCCGGTGCCCGCTGCTTATGATCTCATTTTGAAGGATTTTGTCAAAACCTGCACCTGTTTCTGTCACACTTTCCATGCATTTCCTGAATAAGGCTACTGTAAAGGCCATACCTGAACCGGATAACATACTGGAGGCGCCGATTTTAAAAAGAATTTGCCGGTCGTAAAACAAATAATATAATTCGTTCAAGGCATCCAGGCAGGCGTAAGGAGTATCCAGATTTTTTGCTTTTCTTACTCCTTGAACAGCCTGGTATCCCTGTGCAAAATATGGGTTTAGGGCTTCCAGGTAGCGAGGTGTAACAAGATTATCGCTGTCAATAATAGTAAGTAATTCGTGTTCCCTTACGAAATTATTAATGGCAAAAAAGTGGGAACGTACCTGGTTAGATAAGAGTTCCGGGGGGTGTAGTACCACCACCCGGGGGTCATTAAATTCATCTTTATATTCCGGGCAACCATCTGCTACCACATAAACTACAAAGTTCGGGTAAGTCATGGTAAGAAGTGATCTTACCACATGGTTAAGGTTGTCTGAATTTTTATAAGCCGTTATAATAATGGCGTAATCGAAAGTTGTACCTGCAACAGGGGGTTTGTTTTCAACTCCTTTTACTAGATATACCAGGAAAAATGCCAATGGAGAAACCAGGTATACTGCTATAATTACCTGTAAAACTATCCATATCATGTGCACCACCGATCCCATCTTTCAAGTTATATTTAAAATCAAAGTAACCAT
>JBKJUT010000149.1:0-7710 GCA_046590515.1 Ferruginibacter sp. | reverse complement strand
ATCATTGATAGCATAACTTATAGCAACCAATGATATAACTATTATTGGTGTGCAACTGAAAGATCATACTACGGAAGAGATATATAGTAAATTCAGAAAAAGTTGGGTGACATCGTGGGAAAAGTTGTTGGAAAAACTATCGCTGCAGGCTGACCTGATTCACTTTCATGCGTATACCGCGGCCATCGGTCCAGGTCTTTTGATGGCTGCACGTAGAGGCAACCCGGCAATAAAAATTGTAGCCTCTTATCATTTGCCCATTTCCTGTATGAAGGGAACATTGCTTTTTGGGAAAACTAAAAAAGAATGCAGGGTAACACCCACCGCTATGGTCTGTGCATCCTGTACCATAAGTGATAAGACAAATTTACCTTACTTCATTTCCAGAGCGATTGTAAATCTCCTGCCACGGAAAAATCTTCCTGGTCTTCCCACTGCTGCCCGCCTTCCGTACCTGGCCGGTATTTTTATTTCTTCTTTCAGGCTATTGGATGAATCAGTGGATTTATGGTATGTATTCTCTGAACAGGTTTCAGAAGTATTACTCGCAAATAAAATTGAACCCGGCAGGATAAAATTGCTGCGGCATGGTGTAAATAAGTATGGAGCAGGGGTTAGGGCTGCAACTGCCAGGCCGGTAGTGGTTTTTCTTTATGTGGGAAGATTGGATATCAGTAAGGGTTTCCTCACTTTGTTAAAGGCCTGGGAAACACTTGAACAATCAGATTTAAGGGAGTTGCGGGTAGTAGGGGCGGTTCAAAATGATAATGCGGATATACTCAAGGCAATACAAAGTGTAAGCCATCGGACCGACATACAATTCCTGGGTTTAAAAGAAAGGAATGAAGTAAATGAAATTATGCAAGAGGCTCAATGCACCATTATTCCTTCAGAGTGGGTAGAAACAGGCCCACTGGTATTTCATGAAGCCATAGCAGCGGGCTGTGATGTCATCGCTTCAAATATGGGGGGATGCAAAGAACTGGCTTCGTTATATAAAAAGAAAAGTGTGTTATTCCAGGCGGGAAGCGCCCGGGACTTGAGTGAAAAGATCAAATCGTTCACATTTTCTGATGCTACTGAAATAGTAAATTCAGAAGAAGATCATTACAGGCAGGTATATAATTCTTCCCTGGATTTGTGGAAAGCCGGAAAAAATTCATGAAAACAATCGGTAGAATTAATAACAGGAAAAATTGGTTACGCGTCATCCTCGGCAGTATTATTTTCCTGGTGTGTCTTGAATTATACCTGCGTTATTACTGGGGTTTTGGCGACAGCGTGCTGATGATGGAAAGTAAAAATTACGAATATATACCACAGCCTAACCAGGATCGTTTCAGGTTCCGCAACCATGTCAGGTATAACAGTCTGTCAATGCGTTCCCCGGAAGTGGATACTTCCGCAATTATTGTGTTAGGCTTTGGTGATTCGGTAATAAATGGCGGGGTAGCGGTAGACCAGGATAGTCTTGCAACCACCCTTTTAACACAGGATCTTTCAAATGCACTTCACCAAAAAGTCCAGGTATTAAATATTTCAGCAGGCAGCTGGGGGCCTGATAACTGTTTTGCATACCTGCAGGAAAAGGGGAATTTTAATGCCAAAGCTATCTTCCTGGTGGTTAGTTCACATGATGCATATGACAATATGGATTTTGAAAAGGTAATAGACAAGGTAAGACGTTATGAAAGCAGGCAATATTCGTCAGGGATAGTTGAACTGCTTGTTAAGTATGGTATTCCCCGGATTATGAATACCGATACTGGTGATGGTGTGGATATCCTGAAAAAAGGAAAAATATTTAACCCGGGTTTTGCTGCGTTTGCAAACTATTGCCGTGAGCAGCATCTTCCGTTCTTTATTTTCCTGCATCCTGATAAATCTGAACTTGAACAAAAACATTTCAACCGGCAGGGAGAAGAGATTATTAAATTTTGTGTCAATAATAATATTCAATGCTTTCAAGGGATGGCGGACACAGAAGAAGGAGAGTATCGCGGCGGGATTCATCTGAATGATGCAGGCCAAAGGCACCTGGCCCGGATACTCTTCCCAAAAATCCTCAGCCAGTTAGATTCAAATAAAAACTCATTTTGAAAATACTGCTGGTAATGGACCCCGGTATTCTGGTTCCACCGCGTGGATATGGCGGAATAGAAAGACTGGTTGACACGCTTGCAAAAGAATATACCAGGCAGGGACATGAAGTGCATCTACTGGTAACAACCGGGTCAAAGGTGGAAGGTGCTATCGTACATGGGTATGGGGAGGAGGGCTTTCCGCAAACCCGGACCCAATCAATTAAAGGATTAATACATGTCTGGAAGTTCCTTTGGCAAAATTATAAGTCATTTAACCTGGTTCATAATTTCGGGAGATTGGCCTACCTCTTACCAATACTGAATAAGCCGGTTAAAAAAATCACTACTTATCAGCGTGAGATACGCCCCCGCAATATCCGGTATGTAAATGCCTTACCAAATAAACTACTGGTATTTACCGGGTGCAGCGCCGATTTGATTTCACGTACCCTGGCAATCGGGCATTGGGAGACAGTCTATAACACAATTGATTTTTCAAAATATACTTTTACTTCACAATCAGAAACACACGCCCCGTTAATGTTCCTGGGTCGCCTGGAAAGAGTCAAAGGATGTCATATAGCCATTGCTGTGGCAAAAAAAACGGGTAGAAAATTAGTGATCGCTGGTAATACTTCTCCATTAAAAGAAGAACTGGCATATTTTAAAAAAGAGATAGAACCACATATTGACAATGACAGGATAAAATATATAGGAGAAGTGAACGACCGTCAGAAAAATGAATGGCTGGCACGTTCCGTTGCAATGCTCTTTCCCATAATCTGGAACGAACCATTTGGCATTGTAATGATAGAAGCAATGGCTTGCGGTACCCCGGTAATTGCATTCAACAAAGGATCTGTCGATGAAGTGATCGAGGAAGGAGTAACCGGGTATAAAACCGTCAACTTTGAAGAGATGTGTGCCGCAGTGGAAAAAATTGAACAGGTTGACCGGTTTGGATGCCGGCAGGCCGCTATGAAAAATTTTGATGCACCTGTCATTGCCAGGCAGTATTTATCACTTTGATTAACGGAAGACTCATTATATGAAGAAGGTAGTTTTAATCACTACCGGGCAACCTGCTACCAATCCCCGCCTGGTAAAAGAGGCCAATGCATTGCAGGCAGAGGGCTGGAATGTTACCGTATTGTATTGCTACGTCATAGATTGGGCATTGCATGAGGATATAGAGTTACTTAAAGGTGTAAGCTGGAACTATCAACTGGCTGGAGGCAATCCACAACAGGCACAATTGAAATATAATACCACCCGCATTCGCAATAGACTTTCGTTAACGGCTAGTCGATTTACTAAAAATGGTTTACTAACTGAGCGTGCCCAGGCCAGGTGTTTCGATGAATTGCTGGAAATGGCTAAAAAAATCAAAGCTGATTGGTATATAGGTCATAACCTGGGAGCACTGGCGGTAAGTGTGCTGGCCGCCCGGCATCATAGAACCCAGGCTGCTTTCGATTTTGAGGACTATTACCGGGGCGAAGCTACTGACAACAGCCGGGCGATTTTCCTGGAAAATAAATATGTCCCTCAACTAGATTTGATAATCGCCTCGAGCCCACTGATAACTGAAAAAGTAAGAGCGGATTTCCCTGGCCTCAGGAATGTAATCACGATGCGGAACTGCTTACCACTTACCGACCAGCCGCCCTACCTCCCCAAAAAAAACGAAGCGCCCTTACAACTTTTCTGGTTTAGTCAAACTATTGGTGATAACCGCGGGATAGAGTGTCTTTTTCAAGCGATAGCTTTATTAAAGGATGAAAAAATAAAGGTTACCCTGGCAGGACGATGCACAGCACACATTAAAGAGTTATGGGAATCTTATCCAGAAGCTATAAAAAATAGGATTCACTTTGCAGGTGTGATTCCGCCAGGTGATTTGCCTGTTTTTGCTTCCCGGTTCCATGTGGGCCTGGCTTTGGAAACAGGATTTTCAATTAATAATTCACTGGCATTGTCCAATAAAATATTCACTTACCTGTTGGCAGGCAATGCAGTTATATTCACAGCTACACCTATGCAACAGAAATTTAACCTGCAATATGAAGCTGGAACATTATTGCCGGACTTTACTGCTGCCAACCTGGCCGAAGCAATTCGTGGGTTTATGGATGAAACTAACCTGGAGGCACAGCGGCAACATAATTACGCACTCTGCAAAACCGTATTGAATTATGAACAGGAGAGTGAAAAATTACTATCTGCATTAAATATAAATGATCGAATGGAAGCTAAGCAGGTATAATAATAATTGAAAAAAATCCTTATCATTTATCCTCACTTTCCTCCTTCCAACCTGGCAGGGGTACACCGCCCGAGATTATTGGCCCAACACCTGCCAACCTTTGGTTGGGAACCTGTGGTCTTGACTGTAGATGAAAAGTTTTATGAGGAAATACCGGATCATAACCTGGTCAAATTATTACCGGCAGGATTGCGTATAGAGAAAGTAAAAGCATATCCTCTTACAAAACCCCGATTGGCAGGGGATATAGGATTAAGAGCTTTTTTTCAGTTATATAAGAAAGCCCGGTTATTGGTCAGGCAGGAACACTTTGATTTCATATTGATCCCGGTTCCTTCGTTTTACACGGCCTTGCTTGGACGCCTGTTACATGCCTTCACGGGTATTCCGTATGGCATAGATTATATTGATCCCTGGGTGCACCGGTTTCCAGGTTCTGATAAATTGTTCAACCGCCATTGGCTTAGCAGTAAGCTGGCCCGGTGGCTGGAACCTGTGGCAGTAAAAAAAGCAGATTTGATTACCGGGGTGGCAGAGGGCTATTACCTACCTGTTTTGGAAAGGAATCCCCATCTTAAACAATCAGCCGTATCCGGTAGTATGCCATATGGTGGGGAGATAAAGGACCATCAGCTTGTCACAACCCTGGCCCTGGCCCCATACCTTTTTCAAAAAAGCGATCTCTTCCAACTGGTATATGCTGGCGCTATGTTACCAAAAGCTTATACACTTCTTGAAGCTGTTTTTAGGAATATAAGCCTGCACAGGGAATCGTACCTGGATACAGTGTTTCATTTTATCGGAACGGGTATTCCAAGCCAGGAATCTGTTACCAGGAAACTGGCAGAAAAATATGGGTTGTGGAAAACTGTGGTAGTGGAACATGAAAGGATTCCTTACCTCGATGTGTTGGTACATCTTAAGGAAGCATCAGCAGTATTTGTATTAGGGAGTACTGAAAAACATTACTCACCCAGCAAAATCTACCAGGCTGTGCTCAGTGAAAAACCTGTTTTAGCTTTACTGCACCAAGAAAGCCCGGCGCGTTCTATAATTGAAAATTCAAATGCGGGGCAAGTATTTGCAATTAATGAAAATACTGTTGATAATTTAAAAGATCAATTTACAAATCAATACCTGGCCTTCCGGGAGTTTGCCAAACGATTCTCTCCTTTGGATGTAAACAGGTCTGTTTTTGCAGGCTATTCCGCTGAAAATGTGACCCGCCAATTCACCCAGCTGCTTGATAAAGTATTTTCAAAAGATGATTAATCCTCGAATTTCTGTGGTACTTCCTGTGTATAACGGTATGCGTTACCTGGAGGAATCAGTTGAGTCTGTATTATTACAGGATTTTGATGGCTTTGAATTATTAATAATTGATGATGCTTCTACTGATGAAAGTTTCCATTTTTTAGAAGGTCTGCCTGATACCAGGATTACACTCGTCCGTAATGAAGAAAATAAAGGGTTGTTTTTTACCCTGAACCGGCTGGTATCAATGGCCCGTGCTCCATTTGTTAAACTATGGGCACAGGATGACAGAATGCAACCAGGATGCCTGTCTGGCTTCTATGACTTCCACCTGCAGCACCACAATTTGGGCATGAGTTACAGTGCCATTACTTATATAGATGGTGTAGGAAATGTAATAGCCAAGGATCGGCAGGATAATACACCTGCTGTGATATCACGGGATGAGCATGCTATTATAGCCTACAGCACCGGTTCTATCGCCGGAAATATTTCCAATGTATGTATCAGGCGCGATACCTTTCAGCAGGTCGGCCTTTTTAACGAAGCCATGCGTATTTCTGCCGATTTCGATATGTGGGTGCGTATTTCGGAATATTTTGACATTGGTTTTATAAAAAATCCCCTGGTACAGGTAAGAGATCACCCGGGTCAATTAAGCCGGGATGAATCTTTATATCGTTTACACGTAGAGGAAGATGCCCGGGTTTATCATTACCTGGATAGTTATGTTACACCTGGAATACGTGAAAAGGGGAAACTCCTCATGCGGCAGAATAAACTGGTTTTTTATTTCACCATGATGTTGAAACTTGCAGCCCGTGGTAAATTAAGATCGGCCTGCACTTATTTTAAGGTTATTTCTACACTAGATAATTTTTGGAAGGTTGGCCGCTCATTTATTCAATCCAAATTTTAAAAACAAAAGCTACAGTTGGGTGCCACCAGCATAAACCGGATTAAAGCTTTAGATGGCTTGCGTGCCATTGCAGCCTTGGGCGTGGTTTGGATCCATATCTGGAATTTTTATGGTGCACCTGCCTGGAACTGGGGTCAGTTTAATTTTTATCAATCAATAGCCATATTGGGAAACGGTGTCGATTTCTTTTTTGTAATCAGTGGCTTCTGTATGTACCTCGTAGCCGGTCAAATGAAATTAAGTACTTTCGGTTACACCCGGTTTATGCTGCGACGGTTCCTGCGTATTGCACCCGCCTTCTACACTGCTGTAATTGCGTATGCCTTACTGCAGTTTTATATAAATAATTTCTTTCCAGGCCGGGACGTATTATATCATTTTTTATTTTTAAATAATATTACAGGTAATAATATTTCCGGGCCTTTCTGGTCTATAGGAACTGAATGGCATTTCTACCTGGTCTTGCCTTTGCTTCTCTGGATTAGTTGGCGTTTTACCCTCACCGGTAGTGTGCTGTTGTGCAGCCTGATTTCCCTGATCTTTTTCGCCCTGGTAAACCTGGGATTCTTTTCATATGATTTTTGGGAATCCCAGGTATTGGTGCGGTTCCCTGAATTCGGGGTGGGCATTATAGCAGGTTTTTGGTATACCAGGCAGAAACAGATTCATCCTGGTTTAAGGGGTGTGATGGGTGTAAGCATTTTTATTATTATAATGTTTATAGGTCGATTAATGAAATTCACACCCGTGCTGACGATGTTGGGCGGTGCTGGCTTTTTATCTAAAACCCTGGCCGACCTGGTAATGACAACAGGTTTCGGCCTTTTGGCCTATCATTCAGTAACTGTAGTGTCACCTCTATCCCGTTTTTTATCATTGCACTTTATTAATTATTTAGGTAAAATTTCTTTCAGTATTTATTTATGGCATTCAATGGTGATTTTTTTTCTTACACCTTACCTGCTTGAGCTTCCGGCCACAAACTGGAGACCTCTTCTGGCATTTATGCTGGTAATCCTCCCCGTTATCGGTCTCTCTCACCTGTCTTATCATTTACTGGAAGCTTCTTATTTTAAATGGCGGCGAGCCAGCTATATGCATAAAGCGGATGTATCGCGTTCTGTAATATGAATCGACTCGCTATTATAACTACTCATCCTATCCAGTATAACGCCCCTTTGTTTCGG
>JBKJUT010000139.1:0-4015 GCA_046590515.1 Ferruginibacter sp. | reverse complement strand
ATTGACCCGGCATTGTCTGTAGGCATGAATCCATGTAATCCTTCCTTTGTCAGGGTAATAGCGAAATCCCGGTCCTCAGCCTCGTTCACATCTTCTTTGCAGGATTTTACTCTTCCTTATAGTTTTTTGGATATCCCCTCTGCTCAAATAGCTCCGCCTTCAAATTTAAGGTGTAATTCAACCACTTCTACATTGAGGCCATCAACATTGGTTGCCGGAGCTTCATACGTTTGGTCTACACAAAATGGCAATATACTTTCTGATTCTAATGCGGCCACCATTACCGTAAATAAAGCCGGAAAGTATTATTTGAGAGCAGCTATAATAGCAGGTTGTCCGGTAAATATCGACAGTACTACAGTTTCGGCAGATTATTATAAGCCTGTGGCTTCAGCCTCTGTAACTGGCTTATTGAGTGTAATAGACCCGACCAAAACAGTTACTTTAAATGGGGGTGATGCGATCCTGAGTAATTTCACAACCCCATTTGGTGGTTCAAATGGTTTATCATGGAAATGGACTGGTCCTAATGGTTATACTGCAAATGTGCGCAATCCAACCACTACCAAGCAAGGTGTTTACCAATTAGAAATTACCGAATCTCGTAACGGTTGTTCAGATTATGCTACTACAGAAACTTTCATGTCGGCGCCTTTGCCTGTTAAATACAAATCTTTTGAAGGTACCGTGGTAGAAAACAAGCAGGTAAACCTTAAATGGGTAACAGAATACGAAATTAACCAGGATCATTTTGAAGTAGAACGCAGCTTTAACAACCAACAGTTTAAAACAATTGCCATGGTTCTGGATGGCCTGAATTCAGGGGCTTCCGAAAAAACTTATCTATATAACGACAAAAGTCCAGAACTATCTGGTCAGTCCGTAGTGTACTATCGTTTAAAGCAGGTAGACAAAGACGGGTTGTTTACCTACAGCCAGGTATTGGTATTCCGCCTACAGAATACAAAGGAGAATAGTATTACTGTGGGTCCAAACCCTTTCGTTAATAATATCAACATCCGGTTAAGTACTGCAAAATCCGGTACTGTACAATTAAGATTATTAAATGGTATGGGTCAGAAGATGTTATCTGTTGAAAAAAAGGTGGCCCAGGGTTTTAATACCGTTTCCCTGGAAGGCCTTGATAACCTGGCTGCCGGAATGTACATGGCCCAGTTACTGGTTGATGGAGTAATTTTGGAAAGTAAAACGATTATAAAGAATTAAAAATTATACCCAGATTTAAATACACCAGGTATTCCCTGGTGTTTTTTTTTGCCTTACATTAATTATTATGCAAAAAAGTCAATAAATATTTTAAAAAAATTTCGGGGGTAAT
Source organism: Ferruginibacter sp. (assembly GCA_046590515.1). GTDB lineage: Bacteria > Bacteroidota > Bacteroidia > Chitinophagales > Chitinophagaceae > Ferruginibacter. The sequence goes on along the minus strand of JBKJUT010000139.1, from coordinate 2,676 downwards.
TCAATAAATACCTAATAATTATCCAAAATATTAAAATTTGTTCAATTATCAGACAAATGTGTAAAATAACCCATTATACCGTAAAAATACTGTGGCATAAATTATGTATTAATACTTTAAAGTTGTACATTTGTTAAAAGAATGCAGAAATGACCATTACCTCGGTTATCCTGTATTTCGAAAAGAATGAATATCCAGGTGAACCTTTGGCATTTAGATTAGTTGAACCACAAGAAAAAAAAATGAAACAAACTTCTACATTATTATGTAGGGCAATTATTGCACTTACATTCTCCTTTTCCCTCCAATTTGCATTTTCTCAGTGTTTAGCCCCTGCTATGCAATACAGTAACCCAGTACTGGTTAGTGGTGTTGCCGGGCAGCCTAATGCAGTGTACAAATTCCCTTCAGTAACCCAGGGTGTAGATGCATTTATAACAGTAACGAGCCTAAACAATGGGGCTACATTAACCAGTATTGATGACAATACATATGGTTATGGTGCCGCCTGGCAGCCAGTAGTAAAAACTCCTACAGTAAAAGCGGCGGGTGATTCATGGGTAAGCTTCCAGATTGAGTATAAGGATTCAGGTACTAATATCAGGCATAAATATACCTGTTTTCAACTTTCTTTCATTGATGTGGATGGCGACAATGCACATGTACGGGAATTTGTTGGAACAAAGGATAATTCCTCATTATCTATTTCCAATATTACTTTACTGTCTTTGGAAACCCTTAGTGGTAGTATTGTAAGAGCAGTGGGCCCTTATTTGAATTATACCGGTTTGGACACCTCATCTTACAGAACAAATATTAATTTCCAGTTTGTAAATAAAGATATCATCCGTGAAGTACAGGTAGGCAACCGGGTTGATTCAACATACACCGTACAAGACAGGTATACTTGCGGATATTTTAAACAGATATCTATGCCGTTCGAATTGTTACCTGTGAAGTACTCTTCATTTGATGCCTCCTTAAACAGCGAGAAGCAGGTTAACCTGCGCTGGGTAACACAATCAGAAATAAACAACAGCCACTTTGAAGTAGAACGTTCTTTTGATAAAGGCAATTTTAAAAGTATAGGAATGGTGTTGGATGGATTTGACGGGGCTGCCGGCCAGAAGATGTATGCGTTTAAGGATAACGCAGCAGAAATAAAATCACAAAAGATCATTTATTACCGTTTAAAGCAGGTAGATATGGATGGAGGATTTACTTACAGCCATATTGTAGCTGTGTCAAACCAGGAAACAGAATCAACCAGGATGGAAGTTTCTCCCAATCCCTTCGCAGAAAATTTACACATTACCGTATTTGCAAAAGAAAATGCTGCAGCATTTATCAGGGTTAGCAATGTGACTGGCCAGGTAGTATTAACCAAACAGGCTGCAATACAAAAAGGGGAAGTCAACCTGGTATTAGATGGGTTACAAAATTTGAAGCCTGGAATATTCGTAGCACAGCTTTTTATCAACGGCACCTTGGTAGAATCAAAAAAAATCATCAAAAATTAATACCAGCAAATGTGCATAATCAGAAGCTGCCCTGCGAGGGGCAGCTTTTTTTTTATCCCAGTTTTCCTCTCCTGAATAATGCTTACATTAGAGTATCATTTCAAAGCAGGCCTGTTTTGCTTAACTGATCCCTGGATTACTTATGAAAAGATGTTTCCCCTTATTACTGCTTCTTATTTCTTTCCCCGCCTTAGCACAATTGAAGCAACATGGTACAACCATAGAACCACGGCAGCCTGGTTTAAGTGACAGTGCTTTACTGGATGTGCTGCAGATGCAAACATGCAAATATTTCTGGGACTTTGCCCACCCGGTTAGCGGGCTGGCCCGGGAAAGGAGTAATGAAGCCTATAATTATGGCTCAGAAGTAGTCACAACGGGCGGTACAGGATTTGGTATCATGGCACTCATTGTAGCCACAGAGCGTAAATGGATTTCCCGGGATTCATTCTCCCGCCATTTGCTGAAAATGCTTAATTTTTTATTAAAAGCAGACAGTTACCATGGCGTATTCCCGCATTGGCTGGATGGAGCAACCGGTAAGACCATTCCATTCAGCCGCAAGGATGATGGCGCGGACCTGGTTGAAACCTCTTACCTGTTGCAGGGGCTGCTGTGTGCCCGGCAATACCTTTCTGCGGATAACCCGGTGGAAAAAGCCTGCCGCAATAAAATAAATGCACTCTGGGACGGGGTTGAATGGAACTGGTTCACCCGAAATAATGAAAAAGTATTGTATTGGCACTGGAGCCCCAATAATGGCTGGTCCATGAATTTCCCGATACGCGGTTACAATGAATGCCTTATCACCTATGTGCTGGCGGCAAGTGCCAGCCGTTACCCGGTTTCTGCCAACGTGTACCACCAGGGATGGGCCAAAAGCAGTTTTTTCAAAAACGGTAAAAAATTTTACGGCCACGTATTACCGTTAGGGTTTGATTATGGCGGCCCATTATTCTTTTCTCATTATTCTTTCCTGGGCCGCGACCCACGCGGACTAAAAGACCGTTATGCCGATTATTGGCAACAAAACCTGGCCCACACCCTGATCAATTATGACTATTGCCAGGATAATCCAAAGAAATTTAAAGGCTATGGCCCGGCTTGTTGGGGCCTCACTGCCGGTGATACCTATGATGGTTACAATGCATATTCA
>JBKJUT010000110.1:0-5113 GCA_046590515.1 Ferruginibacter sp. | reverse complement strand
ACGGCAGCCAGATAGCAATTGCCAAAATTCTGAAGGTATATTATATGTGGACTATCACAGACCGTTGGGGTGATGTGCCTTATACCGAAGCTTTAAAGGGAGCTGCAAACCTGAATCCTAAATATGATAAGCAATCTGATATTTATCCTCAAATGTTGACAGATCTGAAAGATGCTATAGCATCTTTTGACAACAGTGCAGCGGTGCGTGGTGATGTATTTTACCCAGTGCCTGTTACACCAAACGTTGCCAGTGTGGCAAATCGTGATAACCAGATTGCAAACTGGAAGCGGGTGGCCAATTCTATGCGCATGCTGATTTCGCTGCGTATGAGTAAAGTTTTCCCTGCTGCTGGTCAATTTGCCGCTACAGAATTTGCAGCTGCTGCTAATGATCCTGCCGGCGCCATTGAAACAAATGCTCAAAATTGGTTGTTAACCTATTCAGGCGCTACCTCAATTGAAACCAATCCTTTTTATAATATTCTGAACGGTCGTAAGGATTATGCGTTTTCAAAAACCTTAGGTGATATCCTGAATAATATGGGTGATGCCCGTATTAATGCTTATTCATCTGGTGGTGCGGCATTTCCGTATGGTTTACCGAGAGATCGTGCGGTGGCATTTGATGCGTCAGTAAGTGGCGCCTATGCAAAACCATTTAATCCTGCATTTATTGCTGCTACTTCCCCCGTTGTAATTCTACCTGCATCTTTTGTGTTGCTGGCTAAAGCTGAAGCGGCAGAAAGAGGATGGATTACCGGTTCGGCGGCAACTTTCTATAATGCCGGCGTTACCGCTTCATTTGCCCAGTGGGGCCAGGCTGGTGCGGCTGCAGCTTATCTTGCCAATGGTTTTGCCAATTTCGCAACCGGAAGCGGTGGCGGAAATAATATCGGAAATGATCCTGCATACCCATCTATCACTGGCGCCAATGCCAATACTTCTACCAATTTACAACGTATCCAGTTACAGATGTACCTGGCTGCATTTGGTAATGGTATCCAGGCCTGGAGTTCATGGAGAAGAACAGGAGTTCCTGCTTTAGTACCGACTCAGTATGCAACCAATACACCGAAAGAAATTCCAAGAAGGCTGACTTATGGTACTTCTGAATATGCGGCTAATCCGACTAATGTGGCTGCTGCTGCTGCCCGTTTAACCGGAGGAGACAAAATGAGTTCTCGCATGTGGTGGGATCAATAATTAACAAAATTGTGCATGCCGGATTCAATTCGGCATGTACATTTACATACTTTAAAAAAAACATCAACATGATTAAATTATCCAAAAAATTAGCTTTCCCGCTTTTGGCGGTTGCCTTGGCTCTGGGTGCCTGTGATAAAACAGTTCTTACAGAACCTTTAGCAGACAAAGGCGTGCATTATATACATTTTATGGGTGTGGGTGGTACCACAGGTGATAACTTTAAGTCAAACAGTAACCTTGCTTTTGACCCTACATTAACTGATGCAACTGTAGAAGGCCAGCTTGAATTCGTGACTGATAAAGTAATTAATAATGATATCACTGTCACTCTTGGTGTAGACCCCGCTAAAATGACTGCCTATAATGCTACGGTTACAAACCCTGCAAACAGGTATGAAATTTTACCTGCGAATGCATACTCTTTACCTACTACACCTGTAGTAATTAAAGCAGGCAACACATTATCAGAAATCTTTTCTATTACATTTCATCCTAACTTGATAGATCCTTCAAAGAACTACATGTTACCTATTGTAATTAAAACAATTACTGGTGCACCAGCGGGAGTTATTGCTGCCTCTAGCACTGGAGTCGCCTATTTTCATTTGATTGGAAATCCGTTGGCAGGAACTTATGCTGCCACAGGTTATTTTTATCATCCTTCTTCTCCAAGGGCAATTTCTGCCACCAAGCAGTTGTCTGCGGTTGATGCAGAAACTTTATTGGTTGAGTTAGGAGATTTAGGATTTGCTGGCTATCAGGCTTACCTGAAAGTAGATGCAAATAACCATGTAACGATTACTGCTGCGCCGGGTGCTGCAGGTGCTCCATACACCCAGTTTGATACAGCGCTGCCAAGTACTAACCCGGGTTATACTGCTGCCTGGCCAGGTTCTGCTGCCAGCAATAACACGTACGATCCGGTAACTAAAACCTTTTATTTAAGGTATGGTTATTTGGGAGGCTCTGGATGGAGAGTAACTGAAGAAAAATTGGTAAAACAATAATTTTATAGCATTTATATTAAAAAGGGGCTTCGGTCCCTTTTTTTATGGCATTATCATAGTGTTTTGTTAAGATGCATTTTATCCGTTATTCTGGTATGGGATTAGTAAAGTCGTAGAAAAAATTTCACCCTATGACAAAACTTAATCCAGGCAGGGCTGTGGCCAGCCTGTCTTTTCTGGCTTTACTTGCCTTGTCCTGCCACAAAATTGACCAACCTGCTTCACCTTCGGTTACATCTCCCGTAACATTATCAGGTGCAGGAAATGTACAGGCAAAAAAAATCGACCTTGAGTTTGGATCAACACAGGTTGTTTTTAATGCAGGCGAAATAGTAGCCACTGCATCTCACAGTAAGTTGTCTGTGTATTTGCAGGCTGATACACAGGCAGTTGTTCAGGCAGGTCTAAAAGTGTTACCTCTTTCTTATTATTCAATCCAGGCTGATAACCACAATACGATAGTATTGAACGGAAATCAAAAAGTTCTTTCGGTTTCTGTGTCTGTTCCCGACCTGTCTTTGTTAGAACCCGGAGTGGCTTATGGTATTGGAATTAACCTTGCATCTGCAAATGGTGTAAACCTGGGTGGATCAGAAAATACTTTATTAATCCAGGTAACTTCTAAAAACGGCCTGGATGGAAAATACCGGTTAACAGGTGTGCACCACCGCGTCTCTCCCTTATTGAATGAACCATACGATGAAACGGTAGATCTTGTTACAACTGGTACAAACAGTGTAAAGATGTACTGGCCGCAAATGGGAGTTTTTGCGCATCCTATTCATGCCGGTACCACTTATTATAGTGATTTCAGTACAGATTTTTATTTTGGAACCCGGCACGAATTAGTGAAAGTGGAAAACCCTTTCAATAAAACTGTTACCACTTTTACAGTGGAAGCAAATAGCCGTTATAATCCCTCTACAAAAACTATTTACGCCCGGTATTTTTACAACAATGACCGTGGAAGATTATTTACGGATACGCTCATATTTCTTGGTTCGCGGTAATTGAATATTCTTTAAAGCTCCTGAAAGGAGCTTTTATTTTATCTTTACTAAAAAACAGGATATGAGCAATCAAATTGATACACAGAGCCAGCTTAATATTGAGATCTCCGAAGAAGTGGCTGAAGGTACCTATGCTAACCTCGCAATCATAACCCACAGCCATGCAGAATTCGTGATTGACTTTGTGAATGTGATGCCGGGAACACCTAAAAGCCGGGTAAAGAACAGGATCATTCTAACTCCTTTTCATGCCAAACGGTTTATGAAGGCAATCATGGATAATGTAAAGAAATTTGAAACGGCTAATGGCACTATCCAGGATATGGAAAGCGTAGAAATTCCTTTCAATTTTGGTGGCCCTCCTGCGCAGGCATAGTTTACATTATTCCTTCATCTGCAAAACTATAATACCCTTCATCACTGACTATAATGTGATCTAGCACCTGTATGTCCATATAACCTGCGGCCTGTTTGATCTTTTCTGTGATGTCCCGGTCTGCTTTACTTGGCTGAAGGTTTCCTGAAGGGTGGTTGTGGCTCAAAATAAGCCCGGTGGCCTGTTCTTCTAATGCCTTCTTTAAAATCAGTCGTGGATCTGCTACAGTACCGGTTATTCCCCCGCGGCTAACTATTTCGAAATGTTTTATTTTATTGCAGCGGTTTAGAAAAATAACGGCGAACACCTCATAAGTGTAATCCTTTAATATAGTTTTCAGGTATTCTGCAATCTCCTGGCTGTTTCGTACCCAGGTTTTTTCAAGCCCGGAGGAGGCATGCCGCCGCCGGCCCAGTTCCAGTGCTGCAGCAATGGTGACGGCTTTGGCCCTACCTATGCCACGTACCTTTTGAAAATCTTTCACCGACAGCTTTCCCAGTTCCTGCAGGTTATCTTTTCCCAGGTCAAGAATAAATCTCGCTAATTCGAGCGCCGTGTTTTCCTTATTACCGTTATTAATAAGCAGTGCCAGGAGTTCCGTATTACTTAAATAAGAAGGTCCATGATGCTCCATTTTTTCCCGCGGAAGGTCTGCAGCCGACCAGCTCTTCATACCCCTCCTTTCTGCTACTGCTTTTTTCATAAAATAACTGATTGATGTAAACAAAATGTATTTTCGCAAAACTTAATTACAATAAACGCCAACAAACACTTACATGGAATCAAAAGCTGCAAAACTCTTTTCCGGAACGGGTTCAAAATACCTGGCTGAAAAGATCGCTAAGAAATTCGGAGAGCCATTGGGTAAAGTAAATATTCAAAAGTTCAGTGATGGCGAAATCAGCGTGGAGTTTTTGGAAAGTATACGCGGCCGGTTTGTATTCCTGATTCAAAGTACTTTTTCGCCAACAGATAATTTGATGGAATTGTTACTGATGATAGACGCAGCTAAAAGGGCATCAGCAGACAAGGTAATTGCAGTAATCCCTTATTATGGCTTTGCGCGGCAAGACAGGAAAGATCGACCACGGGTGGCGATTGGTTCCAAACTGGTTGCCAATATGCTGGTTGCGGCTGGTGCCGACAGGGTGATCACCATGGACCTGCATGCTCCACAAATTCAAGGTTACTTTGATATACCGGTAGATCACCTTGATTCCTCTGCCATCTTTATTCCATACATAGAAAGCCTGCGCCTGCCTAACCTCACTTTTGCTGCGCCTGATGTAGGCAGCGCTAATCGCATTCGCGAAATTGCCAGTTACTTTGAAAGTGAAATGGTTATTTGCGACAAACACCGGAAAAGAGCCAATGAAATCGCGAGTATGGTACTGATAGGAGATGTCACAGACAGGGATGTCGTTTTAATTGATGATATATGTGATACCGGTGGCACCCTGGCTAAAAGTGCAGGTTTAATGAAAGAAAAGGGAGCAAGAAGTGTAAGGGCTT
>JBKJUT010000293.1:0-6765 GCA_046590515.1 Ferruginibacter sp. | reverse complement strand
ATAACTTCCATAGGTAAAGCCATGCTTCTCCCTGAGGTTCATAAACAACTTCCCTTCGGCTCCACCTCCCAACACCTGGTTGGCAAGTAACAAGGCGTGGTAGTCCGGGTTATTCACCGGGTTATTAATAAGAGTTGCCAGGTGAATCTCTCCCTGTACTGCACTTGGTAAATCAATAAAATCGATTTCGGTACCGGCTACATTTGTAACGAGAGGTATCTGGGGTAATTCAAGTTTTTTCCCTTTCCAGTCGCCAAAGGCTTTTAAGGCCAGGGTTTTAGCAGCGCCTGGGGTAATATCTCCTACAAATGTGAGATAAGCCCTTGAAGGAGTAATATAATTTTTATAAGCGTTTTTAATATCATCAAGTGTAAGTGCATTAATGGATTCTTCAGTTTCAAACTCACCCATAGCTGTATTTTTACCATAGCTTAGTGCAGATACCAGCCGGCCGGAGATGGCAGCCGCACTTTTCTCAGTGGACTTCAACCCTGTGACAGCCTTCTTTTTCAGTTTATCAAACGACTCCTGTGGAAAAGCCGGGTAACGTAATGCTTCAGACATCAAGAGGAATGCTTTAGGGAAGTAACGGGTAAGCGCAGATGCTGAAGCGCCGCCTGAATACAGGTTGACATTGGCACCAATCAGGTCAATAGCTTCATCCATTTTTGCCTTGGAAGTTTTAGTGGTGCCTTCTTCCAGCATTTGTCCCATTAACTGCATCATGCCGGCTTTGCTACCTTCCAGTATAGGCCCCTGGTCAATAGATAAACTTGCCATAACCTTCGGAAGTTTATGATTTTCCACCACCATTACAGTAATCCCGTTTGGGAGTATAAATGTAACCGGGTCAGGAAAGGCAATAGGTCTGGCAGGCCCGGAGGCTGGTGCTTTTGTACGGTCAATTGTTTGTGATTGAGACTGGAAAGACAGGCAAGTTGCCAACAAAACAAAAAATAGCTTGTTCATATAATTAGGTTTATTCTGAGTCATCATTAATGTTATTTTTTAGGTAAGTAGTACAGTACCACCCTTTGGTTCGGATTCAGGTATTTGCGGGCTACGTCCTGGATGTCTGCACGTGTGATCTTTCTTACCTTTTCCAGTTCTTCGTTTACATTATTTGTATTATTATGAAAGCTGTAACCGGCAGCCAGGTTTTCAGCAACACCCAGCATTTTAGCATTTTTCCCAATATAATTATTTTCATATTGGTTCATAATCTTGGTAAACTCATTTTCAGAGATAAGTTCTGATTGCAGTTTTTTAATCTCCCCGTCCATATCATGTAATAAGGTATCGAGTTTAACCTGCCCGCTGGGTAAGGCAAAAACAATATATGCACCATAGTCTTCAAGGGCATAATTAAAGGCCCCTACAGTTAAACTGTTCTTTTTCTCATCTACCATTTTTTTATACATCCTGCTGCTGGAGCCCTGGCTTAATACATCTGAAGCCAGTTCAAGCGCCAGGGATTCTTTACTTGTCATACCCGGGGTGCGGTAAGCCATCATAATAGCAGGTATCTGGATATTGGCATCGTAAGCAGTATCTATAACCTGGGTAGTGATGGGCTCTTCTTTTGCGACTACTTTAGTTACCGCAGTACCAGAAGGTATAGGGCCAAAATATGCTTCCACCATCGACTTTGTTTTTTCGATATCAATATCACCGGCAATAACAAGTACTGAATTTAACGGGGTATAATATTTTTTATTGAAGGCTATGAATTCCTCAAGTGTGGCTGCATCCAGGTGTTCCATACTTCCTATCGGTACCCAGTTGTATTGGTGCCTGTTAAAAAGGCGTTTCATCACCTCCGTTAGAAAACTGCCGTAAGGAGTATTGTCAACCCGCAAACGTTTTTCTTCTTTTACTACTTCATTCTGGGTGGATACACCAACCTGGTTAATGATGGGATGCATCATGCGCTCACTCTCCAGCCACAAACCTGTTTCTAACTGGTTTGAAGGAAACACTTCATAATAAAACGTCCTGTCCTGGGAGGTATTGGCGTTATTGTTACCGCCTTTACTGCTCACTATTTTCATAAACTCCCCCCGCTTGATATTATCTGAGCCTTCAAATAACAGGTGTTCAAAGAAATGAGCAAAACCAGTACGGTTTGGCAACTCATCTTTACTGCCCACATGATACATCACAGATGTCACAACTACCGGGGCAGTTTTATCCTGGTGCAGAATCACGTGTAATCCGTTCTTTAGATTATATTCTGTAAAGGCTACTTTCTGTGCCGGGCATACCAGGGTGGCGCCCAATAAGAAAAACAGGCAATTAAATTTCAACATATACTTTTTGTTTATCTGTAAAAATAAGTACAATTCTGACCAAGGATGGAAAATAGTAAATAAATGAATCTATCCGGTGATGAGTGGATATTATTTTTTTTCTTCCACATTTTTGGCCATTTCAATCACTTCCCGGGCCATATTTTTTTTGTAGTCTACGAGACTGGCTTCCAGCATTTTATCCTGAAGTCCCAGAATCTGGGCAGCGAGTATGCCTGCATTTTTTGCGCCGTTCAGTGCTACGGTTGCCACAGGAACTCCGCCTGGCATCTGCAAAATGGAAAGGATGGAATCCCAGCCATCTATAGAATTGGAGGATTTAACCGGCACACCTATGACCGGTAAAGTGGTATAGGCAGCTATCATGCCTGGTAAATGAGCAGCCCCGCCCGCTCCTGCAATGATTACCTGTATTCCTCTTTCCCTGGCTTTAAGGGCGTAATCGCTCATTCTTTCTGGTGTTCTGTGTGCAGACACAATGGTCATTTCGAAGGAGATACCAAAATGGTTAAGCATATCGGCTGCAGCCTGCATGATAACCAGGTCGCTTTGGCTACCCATAATGATTCCGACATTTGGCATAATGAATGATTTACGTGCCCAAAAATAAATTATTTTATTATATCCCCCCGTAGCCTTAATAAAGTGGTTTCTGCGATCTTGGTATTATAACGCGCGGCGATTAACCTGTTGTAAGCTTCTTCAAGACTTCTTTGCGCTTCGCGTAATTCCAGCCAGGTACTTATACCCAGGCGAAGTCTTTCAAGGGAGATGTACACGTTTTCTTTGGCAAATAAGATGTTCTCTTCTTCGAGCGCCAGGGTTCTTTTTTGAAGTTCAAAATCCTGTAAAGCTTTACTGATTGAAGTATTTATTTTTGAAAGTTGGTAGTCAAATAATAACTGCTGGTATTCAATATCGTAAGTGGCCACTTTTATCTGCCTCCGCGTGTTAAAACCATTGAGAATAGGAATGGCAGCCGTTACCCCGTAATTAAAACCCAGGTTGCGGTTATATAAGGGAGTGAAGCTGTTCACTACAGCCTGGTTATTTGTTTTTGTAAAATTATAGGCAGCTATCAATCGCACTACGGGGTATCGCTCTGCCTTTCTTTCTTTCAAAGTGAGTTTGGCAATGGATATCTGTTGTTTTGCCACCTTTAATGAAGGGTTATTGTTAGTGGCGGCAGCATATACTTCACCTGCATTGATCTCTGAGAGTGGAATACTGTCGGTTACTTCATACCTTGTACCGGGTAGAAAACCTATCAATTGGTTCAGGTCTTCTTTCACCTGGTTAACCAGGTTTAGTTGTTTTAATTGTGCCGCTTTCTGGGCATTGAGATCAAGTTTGGCCTGTAATAATTCAGGTTTTGCGCCCAACCCCACACTGATTTTTTTGTCTGCCTGGGATACTCGCTCCTCATTAATCCCCATTTGTTCTTCGATGGCTTTTAACTGCTGTTTCTGCCTTACGATATTATAATAAGTAATCACCACCTCTGCCACCAGGGATACCAACTGGTTTTTAATACTGAGTTCCCCCAGTTTCACAAATTCTGCAAGTTTATCTCGGGTTGCAAACATTTTCATGCCGTCAAATACCGTCCAGTCCAGGTTTAAAGCGCTGTTCAGGTTATTGGACCTTAACCCGTTCTGCCCTCTTTCTGTGCCATCCGCAAGTTTTTGTTTAGTATTATTATTATTGAAGATGACACCGCTGGTGGCATTGAGGCGGGGTAAAAAAGCGCTCTTTGCATAACTGTTGTTCAACGCATACACTGCCGAATCATTCCTTAGAAGCCTGATGTCATAATTGTTTTGCAGGGCTGCCGCAATTGCCTCTTCTACTGTTACCAACGGTTGGGCATAACTGAAAAATGAGGTTAATAAAACAAAAGCCAATAAAAAGATCGATGTTTTCATATCCTTGTTATTAAACGGTAGCCGGAATTTCATCCAGCGCACTTTTCTTTTTCCGGGTAGAGAGGTAAGAATAAATAGCAGGGATTACAAAAAGTGTCAATACCAATGAAAATAATACCCCGCCTGTAATTACGATTCCCAGTGGCATCCGGCTGGTGGCTGCATCTCCCAACGATAAAGCAAGTGGCAAAGCTCCCAGTGACATGGCAAGGCTCGTCATTAAAATAGGCCTGAACCTTGCAACCGCTGCTTCTGTGACGGCCTGCAGTTTTTGTTCACCTGCCAATTGTTTTTTATTGGCAAATTCCACAATAAGAATCCCGTTTTTTGTCACCAATCCTATCAGCATAATCATTCCTATCTGGGAAAAAATATTAATGGTCTGGTTAAAAAGGTAAAGAGACAGGATGGCGCCTGCCAGGGCCAGGGGCACTGTGATCATGATAGTAAATGGATCTATAAAACTTTCAAACTGTGCCGCCAGCACCAGGAAGATAAGGATGAGTGCCAGGAAAAAAGCAAAATAGGTATTACCTGAGCTTTCTTCGTAATCCCTGGAAGACCCGGCCAGCGAAGTATGAAAGGTGGGGTCCAGCACGGAATCTGCAATAGCCCGGATTTCTTTAATACCATCCCCGATAGTGTGTCCTTCGGCCAGTCCGCTGCTGATGGTGGCCGAACGGTAGCGGTTAAAATGGTAGAGGGTAGGAGGGGTCACATCTTCAGAAATATCTAACAGGTTTGCCAGGGAAACAGGTGTACCTGTTCTGGAAGTGACATAAATATTTTCAAGGTCGCCCGGGTCATCACGTTTAGATCTTTCTACCTGCCCCAAAACAGAATATTGTTTGCCGTTTTTGGTGAAATAACCCAGGCGCTGGTTACTCAATGCCAATTGCAGGGTCTGTGAAATTTCCTGCACACTGATGCCCAGCTCACTGGCCTTTAAACGGTTTATGCCTATCCTTATCTCTGGTTTGTTGAATTTCAGATCTGCATCAACTCCTTGCAGTATTGAACTTTTGTTGGCCGCTTCCAGTATCCGTGGTAGAGCAGCCTTAAGTTTTTCCGAGTTGGTATTCTGCAACACAAACTGCACCGGTTGGCCGCCGCGACGGTTTACCTGGATAGTCTGATCCTGTATGGCAAAAGAACGTCCGTCGTTAAAGCGTGGCAGTTTTTTATTTAACCAGTTCACTATTTCCTGCTGGCTTCTTTTGCGCTCACCTGGATTTACCAGGGCGACTCTGACAAATCCAGAGTTGGCTGAACCCGAACCGGTAAAGCCGGGTGCAGTCATACTGGTTACATATCTTTTTTCCGGAAGTGAATCAATGATAAAGGCTGTAAGCCGGTCCATATATTTATCCATGGCATCGTAAGACGTTCCCTCTGGTGCCGTAACCTGCAGCCGGAAAGCACTTTTATCTTCCATTGGCGCCAGTTCCGTTTGTAAATTCTTTCCAATAAGAAAGATGATGGCCACACAACCAAGTACAATTAACCAGGCAATCCAACGTATCTTCATAAACGCTTTTAAGAGGTAACGGTATTTATTTTCCATCCCTGTAAAAAAAGGTTCAGTTTTGTTATAGAAACCGGAATGCCTGAATGTCTTGCCTGCCAGTTTTACATTCAGCACCGGGGTTAAGGTGAGAGACACGAGGGCAGATATTAATACAGCACCTGCCACTACTATTCCAAATTCACGGAACAGGCGGCCTACAAAACCTTCCAGGAAAATGATGGGGAGAAACACCACTGCCAGAGTAATAGAAGTGGCAATTACTGCGAAATAAATTTCTTTGGAACCATCACGCGCTGCCTGCCATTTACCCATGCCTTTCTCCATCTTCTTATAAATATTCTCTGTAACCACAATCCCGTCGTCTACCACGAGTCCCGTGGCTAAAACAATGGCAAGTAAGGTGAGTACATTAATGGTAAATCCGAAAAGGTACATAATGAAAAAGGCACCGATAAGGGAAACAGGTATATCAATCAATGGCCTGATAGCGATGAGCCAGTCACGGAAGAAGAGGTAAACAATCATGATCACGAGCAGGAAAGAAATGAGCAAAGTCTCCTTTACCTCGCTGATTGATTTCCGGATGTTGGTGGTCTGGTCACTGGCAATCTCCAGCCGGATGTCATCAGGAAGGTCATTCTTGATTTCTTCAAGCCGTTTGGTAATCTCATTGGAAATGGCGATGTAATTGGTGCCGGGCTGCGGTATAATGGCAATAGCAATCATTGGCACACCGCTCTCTTTTAAAACGCTCTCCTCGTTTTCCGGCCCTAATACAGCCTCCCCGATATCTTTGAGACGTACATCGGTGCCGTTTATATTTTTTACAATTAAGTTATTGAATTCTTCCTCAGTATTCAGTTTACCAAATGTGCGTATACCCATTTCCGTTGCATCGCCGGACAGTTTACCTGAGGGAAGTTCCACGTTCTCACGGGCGAGGGCAATCTGTACATCTTTGGGCGTGAGCGAATAGGCGCTCATCTGAGTAGGCTTAAACCAG
>JBKJUT010000085.1:0-2887 GCA_046590515.1 Ferruginibacter sp. | reverse complement strand
TACAGGCTGCTGCAGGCAACAGCACCAAGGGTACAAAATGCCTGCATGAATTTTTTCTTGTTGCCTTTGTAATCAGCAATGGAAGATAAAATTGGTAAAGTAAAAGCCACCAGCAGGTAAGCCGTGGCCAGCGCATAATTGTAAAGCGCAGTATTTACAAAAGTTCTTCCTAAAAAAGTAGCGCTGCCATTATATGGTGCAGCCTTGGTGATCTCTGTATAATAAATAGGAAAAAATGTGGTGGTGATTACCAGGTTGTACACTGAATTGGCCCAGTCGTACATAGCCCAGCCATTAATAACTTTCTTGGAGGCAGTCTGCATATTGTAAAAATGAGCACTGAAAGTACTAAAACAATTGTGAAAAGACCGGCTATAATTATGCGTTAATATGACCGGTATAAATTAAGGAGAGTAAAATGATGCCAAGCACGATCCGGTAAATTCCCCATATCCTGAATCCAAAATGCTTCAACAGGCTGATGAAGAATTTAATGGCTAATAAGGCTACAAAAAAAGCGACGACGTTCCCAATTGCAAGCTGTTTTATCTCCTGGCTTGTAAACCCATCATGCTCTGAAAAATATTTAAGTAGTTTGTAACCAGTAGCCGCCAGCATAGTAGGTACAGCCAGAAAAAAGGAAAACTCAGCAGCGGCAAAACGTGTAAGCTTCTGTTGCATACCGCCAATAATGGAAGAAGCACTTCGACTTACCCCAGGCACCATAGCCAGGCATTGCCACAAACCGATCATAAAGGCATTGCGGTAACTCATTTCTTTTTCATCATGAATGGTATGTACAGTGAATAGCCTGTCTACAAAAAGTAACACAATACCTCCGGCTAACAATGAAACAGCTACTGTGGTGGTGCTTTCTAATAATGCATCGATGTGTTTCGAAAACAATAATCCCAGCACAATCGCTGGTATTACTCCTATCACTAACTTAATAAAGAATTGCCAGTTCCTGAACTCCAAAAACTTTTTATAATATAGTGCTACTACTGCAAGAATGGCTCCCAATTGAATGGCTACAGTGAACATTTTGGTGTAATCATTATCAGGTACATGCAATAATTTTTCCGTAATGATCATATGCCCTGTAGATGAAATGGGCAGGAATTCAGTTATACCTTCTACGATGGCAATGATGATAGATTGAATACTGTCCATAGCAGTCAGTAAGGTTAATGAAAAAGTGAATAGAGGGATTGTGTTTTATTTTATGACCTGGACTTTTTCATTATCGCAAAGATCTCAATCACGAAGCCTGCCACAATCAGCAAAGGCGCAATAGTAATTCTTGTAGTGCTGTAAACTTCGTTCTCATTGAAAGCACCTGGGTCTGCACTTTTGCCACCAGCCATTAATACCAGGCCCAGTGCTATCACAATAACCCCAACCAGCATCCAGATATAATTTTCCCTGCCAAACAGGTTATTGCCTGCCGTAACTTCTTTTTTAACTACTGTTTTCTGTACTTTACTCATAAAAAATATTGTGGCTGCAAGTTAATAGTTTTTGCAATTCTGCCCTTATAGTTAATAAAGGTCATCCAGCTTCATACGCAGGTATTTGATAACTGACCTGTGTGTACTCGCGAGCGATATGATAATTCCCAGGAAGATAATCACTAAAAAAAGTATCAGCAATCCCATGTTGTCATGTAATAATTTAAAATCGGGGATGAAACTTTCAATGAGGAGGATGCTGACCCAGATCGCTGCTATAGCAATACCTGAAGAGATCAGTCCATTGATTACAGCCCGCTGGTTGATAGGTTTGGCAATGAAACTCCTTGTTGCACCTACCATCTGCATGGTCTTTATCAGGAAGCGGTTGCTGTACATTGCCAGCCGTATGGTATTGTCAATAGAAAAAACTACCAGGATAGTTAATAAAACAGCTGCAAACAGAAAAATAATAGCAGCCGTTCGCACATAAGAACTCACCTTGGTAACTGTCTCGGTTGGAAACTGGAACTCTGATATAACGCCCGGGAATGCAGACTGTAAATTGGTAGCCAGGTTGTTTAAGCTGTCTGCCTGAACATAATCAGCCCTGACAAAAAAGTCGATACTCTCCGGCAACGGGCTATTGGTCAGGAATTGTTTCCAGGTAGTATCATGTTCATTATTCCAGCGTGCGATGGCCTTATCCCTGGTAACATATTCTACCCGGTTCACATAATTTATAGAGCTGATATAGTTTGTCAGGCTGTCAACCTGCTTTTTAGGAGCGTCGCGGTTTAAATATGTATGTACCTGGATATTCTCTTTAAAATAATCTCCGGTTTTCCTTAGATTCAGGAAAAACCAACCAACAATTCCGAACAAAAATAAAACCAGCGCCACCCCTATAATAGCGTAGGCATAAGTTGGTTTACTTTTTTTACTTCCCGCTTTTCCAAATTGAGCCATATACCAGGTTGATTATGAAGGTTAGATTTTTTGTATGCTGACAAAAATAAAGGATTTTATGTGGTTTGTTTTACTTTTGCCATCTGCATGGAATTATGTTTTCCAAATGTATTTTAGTTGAGGATGAGAGCTGTACACGGGTTATTATTATAACTTTTCATTCACAATCGATCAGGTGGAATAAATAATTTGCCGGGCTTTACTGGCAATTTCCTGTTAATAACAAAATATAATGGAATATAATTTTAAAGAAATTGAGGCACGCTGGCAACAGAGGTGGAAAAAAGAAATGGTCTACAAGGTCAGTAATGATTCCCCTCGTCCCCCGTTTTATGTGTTAGATATGTTCCCTTACCCAAGTGGCGCAGGTTTGCATGTGGGCCATCCGCTGGGTTATATTGCAAGTGATATTTTCAGCCGTTTCAAACGTCTCCAGGGATATAACGTATTACACCCGATGGGTTTCG
>JBKJUT010000190.1:0-8718 GCA_046590515.1 Ferruginibacter sp. | reverse complement strand
ATTCCAAAATCCAACAGGCTTCTTACCAAAGCCTGCTCCTGAAGCTCATCCCGGTTGAAGAGGGCCAGGGTATCCGAATCTGCTTCAACAGCAGTTGGGGCTGCATGTTCAGTTTTTATCTCCTGCCGGTTGGAACGTTGCTCCTGTTTGCCGATCCCTTCCCTCACATATTTATTTACAAGGGCATTTAAACCTGATTCTTCAATCTTCAGGATCTCGGAAACCTGGCGGATATAATCCTGACGTCGGGTAAATTCTTCAGTCTTATTTATCCGGGCAAGGGTTTCAGCAATTTGATTTACTACAGTTGATTTGCGCGTACTGTCATTACCTGCTTCATCCAAAGCAATATGCAGCTGAAAAAGAATAAAGTCCTTTTTGTTATCGGCGACAAACTTCTTAAAGGTTTCGCCACCCAGTTTATTTACATAACTGTCAGGATCTTCCTTATCTGGAATCAGCACTAATTTAACATGGAGGCCTTCTTCGAGAGCCAGGTCTAAACCACGTAGTGCGGCTTTAATACCTGCGGCATCTCCATCATAAATAATTGTGAGATTGTTGGTGTATTTTTTTACCAGGCGTAGTTGATCCACCGTCAGTGATGTTCCACCACTGGCTACCACATTTTCTATCCCTGCCTGGTGCAGACTAACCACATCGGTATAACCTTCCACCAGCAAACATTCATCCGCTTTGTCAATGGCTGTCCGTGCAAAATAAGACCCATACAATATCTTGCTTTTTACATAAATCTCATTTTCAGGAGTATTAATGTATTTTGGAGCTTTGTCATTAGATTTAATTAACCTGGCACCAAATCCCAGAATTTTTCCGCTTTGGTTATGCACCGGGAAAATGATCCTGCCACGGTAATTATCCAGCAACTGTTCGTCGCGGTTAGTTACGAGACCGGTCTTCAGTAAATACTCTTTGCTGTATTGAGCTTGTAATGCGGCGCTGGCAAATTCGTTTTTACCAACAGGGTTAAAACCTATCTGGAATCTTTCTATGATGTCTTCCCGGAACCCACGTTGTTTCAGGTAACTTAAAGCGATATCTTTTCCGTCCTCTGAATGAAACAACGCATCAGAAAAAAATTTCTGAGCAAAATTATTAATGATAAACAGGCTGTCAGATGCCTGTTGCTGTAACTTTACTTCCGGGCTGACTTCTGTTTCCTCTATCTCCACATTATACCTGGCAGCCAGCCACCGTAAAACTTCTGTATAACTGTACTTTTCGTGCTCCATCAGGAAGCCAATGGTATTACCGCTTTTACCACAGCCAAAACACTTGTATATTTCTTTTACCGGGGAAACAGTAAATGATGGACTTTTCTCATTATGAAAAGGGCACAATCCAAGGTAATTAGTACCTCTCTTTTTTAATTTTACAAAAGACCCAATGATCTCTATAATATCTATCCTGCTTTGGATCTGCTGTATCGTATTCGGTGAAATCAATATTAAATCTGTTATATTACCAGGATTGACAAAATTAATATTAAATATACAACTTAACCATATTGAAAAAACGCGTTAAAGTTGGAAATAAATATCAATAAACTGATATCTTTAACCCCTCAAAAATTATTGGCTGAATACTATATGAGCAGGCCAGCATAACTCAAAAAAAATTGAATATGAAAAGATTTTCACTGTTGATTTTGCTTTTATCCATGGTTGTTTTGACCAAGGCCCAATCACTGGACGATATCAATAAAATGATGGGTGCCAATGACTTTAAAGGTGCCAAAGTAGCTATTGATAATTATATGGCTGATGCCAGGAACAGTAGCAAAGCGGATAGCTGGTATTACAAGGGCAGAATTTATAATTCTTACAGTTATGATAAAGCACTTCCATTGGAAGAGAAAGCTGCAGCTAAGCGCACAGCCTTTGAATCATTTCTTAAAACCCAGCAACTCGACCCACAGGATTTAAGACTTAAACTGGAATTTTATAAGTCGTACCTCGATCTATATTTTGGGTTCTATGATCTGGGTGCCAATTTATTTAACGACAAAAAATTCGATGAGGCATTTTCTGCATTTACGAAAGCGCTGGAAGTTAAAGATTACATCCTGAGCAAAAATTACAGCTATACTGAGGCAAAAGTTTATCAATTGGATACGGCTTTGGTTTTAAATGCTGCAATTGCGGCTTCTCAAGCCAAAAAAGATGATGTGGCTACGTCATATTATAAGAAGCTTGTTGATGCCAATGTATCTGGTGCTGGTTATGAAGAAGTATATGAATACCTCGTATCTTATTATAATACCAAAGACGATAAAGCAGGATTACAAAGCATCCTTGCAAAAGCCAGGAAGTTCTATCCTGATAATGATTATTGGGCCGACGTGGAAATAAGGGCTGTAGCCAAATCCGGCGACCAGGCTGCCCTGTTTGCCAAATATGAAGAACTGATTGCAGCTCATCCAAAAAATTTTATGCTTAACTATAACTATGGAATTGAACTGTTTAATACCATGTATGGTAAAGATGCAAAGCCAACTGAAGCAAACCGTTTAAAATTGACCGAGGTTTTGAAAACAGCTATTTCAGTTGATAAAGGCAATGATGCTACCATGTTAATGGCAAATCACCTTTTTAATTCCGCTTCTGACCTGAGTGTTACTGCCAGCTCTATAAAGGGAACGAAACCCGAGGATTTAAAAAAGAAGAAAGACATAGCTGTCGCCTCGGCGAAGTTAATGGATGATTTTATCCCTTATGGTCAATCTGCAATTGTTTATTTTGAAAGCCAGCCCACACTTAAACCTGTTCAAAAAGCAAATTATAAAGTGATTCTTGGCTATATGAGTGATGTGTATAATGTAAAAAAAGATCCTAAAAAGGCCGCTGAGTTTGATAAAAAACGCCTGGCAGTTAATTAATGATTTCAATATTTATATAAAATGCCGCTCATTTAACAGCGGCATTTTTATTTTTAGAAGGGGAAAAGAAACTGTCAATAACAAAATATATATATATGTATTCACAAGTTTTGCACCCGCTTTTACTGTGTGTGCAATCTGTGTATAACAATAAGCCTGAAAAGGCAAGATAACCTGCATTGATAATGGCTTTCAACTATATTTACCTGTATTAGTTTTTTCCAGAATCGCCTGGTAAACCTGTCGTTTCTTATCAAATTTGTCCACGCTGGCTTTCCATTAAGCCAATATTTATTTTGATAATTTACCGTAGGTTTGCCCTCTTAAAAAATCCAGCACGTGCGTTTAAAGAGTTTAGAAATCAAAGGTTTTAAAAGTTTTGCAGATAAAACGGTCCTCAATTTCGATGAAGGAATCCCAGGTGTTATAGGTCCAAACGGTTGTGGCAAAAGCAACATTATAGATAGTATTCGCTGGGTGATAGGGGAGCATAAAATCAGCAACCTGAGGAGTGAGAACCTGGAAAGCCTGGTATTCAACGGCAGCAAAAGCCGGAGCGCCAGTGGTTTGGCCGAGGTCAGCCTTACTTTCGAGAATACAAAAAATCTTTTACCTACTGAGTTCAATACGGTAACCGTTACCCGCAAATATTATAAAAGCGGTGAAAGTGAATACCGGCTGAATGATGTGGCATGCAGGTTAAAAGACATTCATAATCTTTTTATGGATACCGGTATCAGCACCGATAGTTATGCCATTATAGAGTTAGGCATGGTGGATGATATAATTAAGGATAAGGAAAACAGCCGTCGTAAAATGCTTGAGCAGGCTGCTGGTATCACCATTTATAAAACCCGTAAAAAAGAAGCCAAGTTAAAACTGGATGCCACCGAACAGGATCTTGCCCGGATTGAAGATTTATTATTTGAGATCAATAACCAGCTTAAAAGCCTGGAGAGTCAATCAAAAAAGGCAGAAAAATATTTCGAAATTAAAAAAGAATACAAAGAAATAAGTATTGAGTTGGCCAAGGCGGCATTGGAAGGATTTAATATCACTTACCGCGACCTTAACGAACAACAAAAGCTGGAAGTAGACAAGCGGCTTGAACTGGAAGCCGCCATAGCCACAGAAGATGCTGTGCTCGAAAAGGAGAAACTGGCTTTCGTGGAAAAAGAAAAAGCGCTGCAGCAGCTTCAGCACGCCTACAACGAAATGCTTGATAAAGTACGTGGCAAAGAAAATGAGAAGAGCCTGGGTGCGCAAAGACTTCAACATTTAAAGGAAAGGAAGTCTAATCTTGACGAATTCCTTGCTAAAGCAGCTACCCAGTTGAAAGGATTGCAGGAAAGTATTGACTTTACCGGGGTACAGATCACGGATGAACAGGTTAAGGTTACTACTCTCGATGAGAAATTAAAAGAACTGAAACAATCAGTAGAACAGAAGCGTTTCATCTTTGATGAGAAGCGCGGTTCAATCGACAGCGTACGAAGGGAAAACCAGGCCATTCAAAGGAACCAGTTTGATGCAGAAAAAAATGTCGCCATAGCTGATACTTCTATTCACAATCTCCAGCGCACTATTAACCAGTTACAGGAGGAGCGCACCCAGCGACAGGCGCAATTGGCCCAGCTGGAAAAGGATAAAGTTTCAAAAGAAACAGAATTGATATCCCGGCAAAATGAGTTACAGCAATTGCAGGAACAACATGAATTTACCAAAGAACAGATACTTCAAACCCAGAATGCACTGGAAACTTTAAGAAGCAAACTGGCTGATGAGAACCGTAAACTGGACGCCCGAAAAAATGAACACGATCTTTTAAAAAGCCTGGTAGATTCAATGGAAGGCTATCCGGAAAGTGTGAAGTTTTTACATAAAAATACGGGTTGGAATCACCAGGCGCCACTATTATCAGATATTATATATGTAAAGGAGGAATATCGTGCAGCAGTAGAGAATGTACTGGAGCCTTACCTTAACTATTACGTGGTTAACAACCTGGAGGAAGGGTTGCAGGCCATTCATCTCTTAGATGAAAACAAGAAGGGAAAAGCGAATTTTTTCCTGTTGGATAAATTCACCGGCTCCCCTGAAGTACATCAGCCTGATGGTACATTATCCGCACTTCAGGTAGTGGAAGTAGATAAAAATTATGCCCTGTTAGCCTCACACTTACTAGGCAACGTATTTATTGCTGAAAATGAGGATGCGCTGCAAAACAGTAATGGCGCGGTAATTCTTGAGAAAACCGGAAAGTACGTAAAAGGAAAACATTTTCTCACGGGTGGTAGTGTAGGATTGTTTGAAGGTAAAAAAATCGGTCGTGTCAAAAACCTGGAGAAACTGGTTCAAAAAATCGCAGCCCAGGAAATTGTTGTGAATGCTTTAAAAACTGAAATTCAAAACCGGCACAACGAGGTAATTGCTTTTAACACCCAGTTAAAAGAAAATGCCATCAGGCAGATACAACAGGATATAAACCAACTAAATAACCAGGTTTTTTCTTTTCAGAATAAAATTGAAAATCTTCATCACCAGGAAACTTCCGGCAGCAGCAGGCTAAGCGAACTGGAAAGGCAATTACAAACCAACCAGGACGCCATTGCTACCACACGCATATCATTGGAAGCCCTGAACCTGCAATTAAAAGAACTTACAGATAAAATGCAGGTGGTTGAACAGGACTATACTTCTGCCGAACAGGAATACAGCCTGGTAAATAATTCCTACAATGAAAATAACCTGCAGTTCACCAAGCAACAGAGCAAAGTTATTTCACTAAAACAGGAACTGGATTTTAAATCCAACCAGTTAAAAGACCTAAATGTAGAAGTGGGGAATAGTTCTAACCAATTGAATGAAGCTGCCGACAATATTGAAAAAACTGCGTCTGACCTTGCCCAGGTGGAAGAATTGCTGGTAAACATGTTACACAACAAGGAGGCGGAAGAAAAGCGGCTTAACCAGGCTGACCAGGAATATTATAACCTGAGAAATGTATTGACAGATAAGGAAAGTGAACTGCGACTTAAGCAAAAGTCAAAAGAAGGGATTGATCATCTGTTGAACGAGATTAAAGACAAGTTGACCGACCTGAAATTGCAACTTGCTGGAATGAAAGAGCGGCTAAGTGTGGAATTTAAAGTGGACCTGGATACCATCATTGATGAAGCCCGTACCGGTGATATCCCGCTTGAAGAATTGCAAGAAAAGAATGAAAGGATGAAAAAGCGCCTTGAAAATATGGGTGAAGTAAACCCAACAGCCATTGAAGCATATACTGAAATGAAAAAGCGGTATGAATTCATCCTGGAGCAGAAAAATGACCTGGTAACGGCCAAGGATAGCCTGATGCAGACAATTCAGGAAGTAGAAGCTACTGCCAACCAGCAATTCCTTGATACTTTTAACAAGACCCGGGAGAATTTCCAGAAAGTATTTAAAGCTTTGTTTTCAGAAGAAGATACCGCTGATATGGTACTCGTTGATCCTGAAAACCTGGCTGAAACCGGTATTGAAATCATTGCCAAACCAAAAGGTAAACGTCCGAGCAGCATCGGGCAGTTAAGCGGAGGAGAAAAAACTCTCACAGCTACTGCGCTTTTATTTGCCATATACCTGATTAAACCGGCACCTTTTTGTATCCTGGATGAAGTGGATGCGCCATTGGATGATGCCAACATAGGGAAGTTTACCAACATGATCAAGCAGTTCAGCGATAATTCCCAGTTTATTATTGTAACCCATAATAAAATGACAATGAGTGCCGTGGATGTAATTTACGGCGTAACCATGCAGGAGGCAGGAGTAAGCAAACTTGTACCCGTAGATTTCAGGAGCCTGAACTAAAAGGCTGTTAAAATAAGTACCATTAAATTCGAGGAGCGTAGCGATATGCTCCTTTACTTTTTTTCGGTCAATAACTTTCCTATCCGCCCACCACCACCGGCGAAATAAACAGTCTTTCCTTTTTTAGCCTTGCGACATACATGAAAACTTTCTTTACTGATCCAGTTAAACGTTTGTCCTTCATCCTTTGAATAGTCAACTCCGTTTAACCCGCATGTTATCCATCTTTTCTTTGAAAGGTATTCTACACAACTACGATAACCATGTGGTGGCACCACAGGATGTATCCAGCTTTTGCCGGCATTTCTGGTAAGTATACAATTGTCGCGGGTAGAATCTTTTTTATTAAAATCACCGCCAACAATCATCATGGTTTTAAAGTTTTTCACCGCAATGGAATTAGCACCGGTAGAAGAGGTTCCCTGGATAATCGGAATTTCTATTTTATGATTTCGTCTTATGAGGTGTGAAGTAGATCCGCCTGTGATAAAAACAGCTTCCTGCTTTGTTAATTTCCTGACATTGGTGCCGCTTGATGCAAAGCAGGCTTCACCACTATCTGCACGCGGGTAGTTTTCTTTAGGAATATTTTGCCAATGATCACCTCCGTCAAAAGTTCGTGCGATAAAAAATTTGCCATCAATAGGGTCACCGATCACAATCCCGCTTTGTTCATTCCAGAATTCCATAGCATCCAGGAACATACCCGGGGTTTTATTTTCATATACAACTTTCCAGTTATTACCTCCATCAACCGTGCGTAAAATATAAGCAGGCGCATCTGTTCCCATTATAACTGCAGTTCTTTCATCGAAAGCTTCAATATCCCTGAAATCTGTTTTTTCAAATCCCTGTACTATCATCCAGTTCCAGGTCAATCCGCCATCAATTGAACGGCCCACTGTTCCATTAGAACCACTTACCCAAACCACATGATCATCCACTACGCTTAATCCACGAAAAGAAGCACGTGTGCCACTTGATAGCAACTGCACCGTTTGAGCTCCAGCACTGGTCTGGACCAGGATTGCCATAAGAAAGAGTTGTAATATTTTCATACTTTTTTGAAGGTTGCTGTTTTTACGATTAGCTATGAGAAGACAGTTACGGATAAATTAGTTGAAAAACCTGCGGGTAGCAGCCTATTTCCTTATTTTTGGACAAGTTAAATTTTTTACTGCACGAGCCAAAACATTATGAGTTATAATTACCTGCCTTTAGATAGAAATCATACAGATTTCCTGCAAATTCAAAATGTACTTGCAAGTAACCAGCTCATATCTGTTACGTTCAGGGCCCATGCAGAGATTGTAAAGTGCAGGCAATACCTCGACATAAAAATACAGCAAACCGGTTCACTCATATATGGCGTAAATACAGGCTTTGGATTTTTACAAAATGTACAGATTGATGCCGGGCAGTTGGAAGACCTGCAAAATAATCTTTTACAATCTCATGCCTGTGGCCTGGGTGAAGAAGTGCCTGAGCCGATTGTAAAACTTATGATACTTTTAAAAGTAAAGTCTTTGAGCTATGGGCATTCAGGAGTGCAGGTTGATACAGTTAAACGGTTAATAGATATGTATAATCACGGCGTATGGCCGGTTATATATACCCAGGGTTCATTAGGTGCATCGGGAGATCTTGCTCCACTTAGTCACCTAAGCCTGCCCCTTATTGGATTAGGAGAGGTGAAAGTCAATGGCACCAGGATGGATGCTGCTGATATGCTTTCTAAAATGGGATGGAAGCCAATCCGGTTGCAAAGTAAAGAAGGGCTTGCCCTCATTAATGGAACCCAATTCATGAGTGCATATGGTCTGTATATTTTGATACAGGCAGAACGACTGATGAAATGGGCGGATGTGATTGCTGCCATCGGCTATGATGCATTCGGTTGTGACGAAGATCCTTTAAATGAAAATATTCATGCAGTCCGTTCTCACAAAGGGCAGGTGGATACT
>JBKJUT010000152.1:0-5235 GCA_046590515.1 Ferruginibacter sp. | reverse complement strand
CATCCTGAAACTGGATATCCACAAAAGTATACCTGAACTGATGCTGGACAATACCGATCGCAACCGCACCTCTCCTTTTGCCTTTACCGGTAATAAATTTGAATTCAGGGCTGTGGGTTCTTCAGAAAACTGTGCCGGCCCCATGACCACTCTTAATACCATCATGGCAGAAACGTTGAAGAATTTTAAAATAGAAGTAGACGGCTTCATTGAGAAGGGAGAAAAGAAGGAAGTGGCATTGATGCAGGTTATACAGAAATACATCGTCGAAAGCAAGAATGTACTTTTTGAAGGAGACGGGTATAGCGCAGAATGGAGTAAAGAAGCTAAGAAGAGAGGATTAGAAAACGTGAAGACAACCCCATTGGCTCTCGATGCTTACCTGTCGAAAAAAGTAGTAGCTCTTTTTGAGAATAATCATATTTACCGTTACCATGAAATGGAAGCCCGCCACGAGATCATGCTTGAGGCTTATGTAAAAAAAGTGCAGATCGAAGCCAGGGTTATGGGAGACCTCGCCACTACGGTTATAATTCCTGCCGCAATAAAATACCAGAACATTCTGCTTGAAAATATCAATGGACTTAAAAATGCCGGGCTGCCCGTATCATCTTATAAAAGCCAGAAGGATATCGTGGTTAAAATTTCTGAACATGTGTCAATGATCAGTTCCAAGGTTGAAAATATGATTGAGGCACGCAAAAAGGCAAATGATAATTCCAACAGCCGGGAAAGAGCGATTGCGTACTGCGACGAAGTAAAAGAAAAGCATTTTGACATAATCCGTTACCATGTAGATAAACTGGAACTTATTGTAGATGATGCTTTCTGGATGTTGCCTAAATACAGGGAGATCCTGTTTTTAAGATAATATCTACCATAGGTTTATTGATTTGTTAACGTAAGCTTTATTATTTTTAAGCATGAACCTGCTGAAACTCCTATTTGCCTTTTTATTTATTTCTGCCTCTGCCCCGGCCCAGACTAAAGCGTACCGGACGATTGACTCCATAACGGCTCGGATGGGACCATTGGCGCAATACAATGTAGCCACTATTGCAGATACCATTACCCGTCCTTATGGCGACAAGCGATCAAAGGCCCGGGCCATATTTTACTGGATCTCACATAATATCGGTTTCGATACCAAGGCAATCAAATCGGCTGACAACAGAAAGGCTGACCCGGTGCTGGTTATACAAAGCAGGAAGGCCACCCCATTAGGTTATGCCAACCTGGTACAGGAAATGTGCAGTATGGCCAATATCCGTTGTCTTACCGTTGACGGATACCTGAAGTTTGGCCCAAACGATATAAATAATCCTGCTGATGCCATAAACCATTCCTGGAATGTGGTGCAGTTAGGACAAAGTCCGGAAGAATGGTATTATATAGATGCAGCTTTGGCCAGTGGTAGCCTGGATGCAAAGGGAAATAATTTTATCCCGGGCTTTACAAGTGAGTATTTTTTTGCGGACAAAGCCCTTTTTAATCT
Source organism: Ferruginibacter sp. (assembly GCA_046590515.1). Lineage (GTDB taxonomy): Bacteria > Bacteroidota > Bacteroidia > Chitinophagales > Chitinophagaceae > Ferruginibacter. The sequence continues at coordinate 3,740 of JBKJUT010000152.1, read as the reverse complement.
TGACCATTTCCCGGATAACAGTTCCTGGCAACTGGGTGGTGGCCCCCGTAATCTAAAAGACTTTTATGCTATGCCGGTATTTGCAGGTGGATCTTATACGTATGGCTTACAAAAGCCAAATCCTGCCACTGGACTAATCAAGTCTAAAATAGCCTCTCCTGTCTCGTTTAGCTTCCCGTGTACACAGTGCGATAGTATTGTTGCTGTAGTGTTGGTAATCGGGGAAGAAAAAAAACAACTCAAGCCGGAACCTATGAACTTTACCCAAACCGGCGGGGCAATTAAATTTACGTACCAGTTCAAAAAAGAAGACACCTACCCGGTAGCTATATACGCAGATAAAAAATTACTTATCACCTACCTGGTAGAGATTACTGAATAATTAATCTTTCATTCTTAACATGTCGGAATAAGTCATTCGCGATTGAAGGGCATTAATAACCCTGGCCAGCCGGCGGGTACGGGTTACTTCAGATTTAGCGTTGTCGATCCAGGTTGAAAAATAGCGTTGGTGGCTGGGTTGCAGTCCTTCAAAAAACTGCAATGCCGCCGGCTCATCGGCCAGGCAGACCATTAATTCAGGGTTTGTTTCGTAAATGGATGTATCTTCTTCAAGCGACATACTTACATTCGCACCCTGCTGCTTGCTTAGGGCTTTTCGCATGGTAGCATTAACAGGCAGGATGAAGTTGCCATCACCCACGGTCAGGATTGCTACCGCTTCTATACGATGATCATCCAGCATTCCCTTTACCCTGAATGATTTATTAAAACCCGGGCGTAATTGTGCCACAAGTTCAGGCTTAAGAGTGATAAAGGTCCAACCGGTTTTATCACCATTACTGCCATACTTTTCCAAGACTACATCACACCTGATCATTTTTTTTTGGTAAATATAAGCTTGTGATACGGGCAAAAAAAAACCCACTTAAAAGTGGGTTGATTATTAAGCTCTTTGTTTAACAGGTGCTTTCTTTTTTACTTTTTTAAGTGCAGCATCAATCGCCTTACTCAATTCTTCATAGGTAGGCTTCCCGGTTACCAACGTGCCATTCACGAAGAATGTAGGCACATCTTTAACTCCACGGTTTAATCCTTCCCGAAGATCACCCTGCACCTGCCAGCCGTAAGTAGCATTTACCAGTTCATCCAGGAAACGCTTATTTACCACACCTGCTTCCTTAGAATGCAGTTTAAGGCTGGTTGTACCCAGGTTTTTGCGATTGGCAAACAGAATGTTGTGCATCTCCCAGAATTTTCCTTGCTGGGCAGTAGCTACGGCAGCTTCGCCGGCTTTAAGGCTGCGTTGGTGAATATTGGTTAAAGGGAAATGCCTGAAGTTAAAACGGATCTTTCCATCATAGTCTTCCAGTAATTTTTTTACCACCTCATTAGCCTTGGCACATACTTCACTTTCGTATTCGCCGAACTCTTCTAAAGTAACTTCTGCTTTAATGTTACCTACAAACACATCACGTGGTTCAATAATTTCAACCACCTCTTTTTTAAATGCCATTTTTTACCTTTTTATATTATATATAGTTGCACCAACAAATGGTTACAACACATTACTCAAAAACCTTATTCTTTAGTTATTAAGCCTCAGAATCGCTTGAAGGTAGCGCTTTTTAAAATATTTTCCTCGCCATTCGGAAAAAATTCCTTATTAAGCTAATTTTTTAATTGGAAATTAACACATTACGTATCAATATTCTGCTTTACTCCTTCGTTTCTGAACACCACAGTGCCATCAAACACATCCACCATCACCGGTTTATCCTTTAAGATATCACCTGCCAATATTCTTTTGCTAAGCGGATTGATTATTTCCTTCTGGATCAATCTTTTAAGTGGGCGGGCCCCGAATTGTGGGTCATACCCATTTTCAGAAAGGAAATCAATTGCATAGTCAGAAAATTCTAGGTCGATACCTGATTTGGCCACCAGTTCTTTTAGCTGGTTTAACTGGATGGTGATGATTCCCTTGATCTCATTGCGTAACAATGGTTGAAACATAATCACTTCATCTATCCGGTTCAGGAATTCCGGCCGTATGGTTTGACGCAACAGTGTCATTACTTCAGACCTGGTGCTTTCAATTACATCTTCCATATTCTCATCTGTCACATTCTCAAAATTTGCCTGGATTATATGGCTCCCCATATTGCTTGTCATGATAATAATGGTATTCTTAAAATTTACCACCCTTCCTTTGTTATCAGTCAGCCGGCCATCATCCAATACCTGTAACAGGATATTGTATACATCAGGATGGGCTTTCTCTACTTCATCAAGCAGCACAACGGAATAAGGTTTCCGTCGCACGGCTTCCGTTAACTGCCCGCCTTCGTCGTATCCCACATAACCTGGAGGAGCGCCCACCAGCCGGCTTACAGAATGTTTTTCCTGGTATTCACTCATATCAATCCTTGTCATCATGCTGTCGTCGTCGAAAAGGTATTCGGCCAATGCTTTTGCCAATTCCGTTTTACCTACACCGGTAGTGCCCAAGAAAATGAATGAACCGATAGGCCGGCGTGGGTCCTGTAACCCTGCGCGACTACGCCTTATAGCATCAGACACGGCTCCTATGGCTTCGTCTTGCCCTACCACCCGCTTATGCAATTCATCTTCGAGGTGCAATAATTTCTCACGCTCACTTTGTAGCATCTTGGATACCGGGATTCCCGTGGCTTTGGCCACGCTTTCAGCAATATCCTCTGCATCCACTTCTTCCTTCAGCAATCTCTTTTCCGACAATTCAGATAGCAGGCCGGTTACTTCCTTAATCAATTCCTCTCTTTCCTTGATTTTGCCATACCTGATCTCTGCCACCTTTCCATAATCTCCATTTCGTTCGGCCTGGTCAGCTTCCTGTTTAAACTGGTCAATATCTGCTTTAGCCGTTTGTATTTTTTCAACCAGGTCTTTTTCCTCCATCCACTTCGATTTATACGTATCCCGCTCCACAGAAAGATTCGCAATCTGCGTATTCAGTTCTTTTAATTTCACTTCATCATTTTCTCTCTTTATAGCCTCCCTTTCTATTTCAAGCTGCCGTATCTGTCTTTCAAGCTTATCAAGTTCTTCAGGCATTGAATTCATTTCAAGCCTTAGTTTGGCTGCACTTTCATCAATGAGGTCAATTGCTTTGTCGGGAAGAAAACGGTCCGTAATATAGCGGTGCGATAATTCCACTGCGGCTATAATGGCTTCGTCTTTAATTCTGACATGATGATGGGTTTCATAACGGTCTTTAATACCCCGAAGAATGGAAATCGCATCTTCTGTTGAGGGTTCATCTACCATAACTTTTTGAAAACGCCTTTCCAATGCCTTATCCTTTTCAAAAAATTTCTGGTATTCAGATAATGTAGTGGCTCCTATAGCCCGCAATTCTCCACGTGCGAGTGCGGGTTTCAAAATATTTGCTGCATCCATGGCGCCATCTCCACCGCCAGCGCCAACCAGCGTATGAATCTCATCTATGAACAGGATAATTTCACCATCACTTTTTGTCACTTCTGACACCACTCCTTTTAATCTTTCTTCAAATTCACCTTTGTATTTGGCACCGGCGATCAGTTGACCCATGTCAAGGGAATAAATAATTTTAGATTTCAGATTCTCAGGCACATCACCATTTACGATGCGCATGGCCAGGCCTTCAGCGATGGCTGTTTTACCTACCCCGGGCTCTCCCACAAGTATTGGATTATTTTTAGACCGGCGGGTTAGTA
>JBKJUT010000096.1:0-8551 GCA_046590515.1 Ferruginibacter sp. | reverse complement strand
AATAACAAACTTATTATTGCAAGTGTTGCAAAAATTAAAACGGGAATTGCCTAAGCAATTCCCGTTTTATTTATAGAACAGAAATTTATTTGGCTATCAAACCAATAGTTCCTGAAGGTAAGGTGCCCGCCATCCCTATATCATTTAAACTACCGTCATTGTTGATGTCATAACCACTGATATTTCCACTTCCTGCGTTAAGCACATACAGGTATTTCGAATTATTGCTCATGGCCGCATCTATAGGATTTGCTCCTGAGGTGGCAGCAACAGCAGATAACACTGAAAGTCCGCCGGAATTTGCTGTAGCAAAAGAGCTGACCGTATTACTGCCGGTATTGGTTGCGTATACATATTTACCATTGTTATTAGTAACTACCCAACAGGCAGCCGTTTGATTGGCCATTACCGGACCGGCAGTGTGGGTAACCATGCCACTATTGCTCACATAATATGCGGTTACGGCACTTTGACCTGGCATACCACCGGCAGCTTCTGATACATAAATGATCCCGTTTTTTCCTTCAGCAAATCCGAAAGGAGTAGGATGTGCGGATGTTGTAACTGTCATCATCACTGGTAAACCTGAGCCATTGACTGTATAGGTTGTTATATTATTTGTTGCTTTTTCTGTAACCACGAGAACCTGGCCATCGTTTACAAATGATACCTGTGCAGGCCCTGCATTAGCGGAACTAAGCGCCCGGGTTGAGTTGGCTATTGCCGAAAGATGACCGTTTGCCGACAATCTGAAGCCGCTGATATTTCCCGTACCTCCTGCATTCAGTACATACACCAGGTCGTTGTAAGTGGTAACACTAACAGGCTTCAAACCTCCTGAAGCAACCGTGGAAATTTCCTGCAAGCCGCTGCCAGACATACTCATTGAACTTACAGAATTGCTGCCTGGATTAACGGCCAGCACTACATTGTAATTTTTGGAAGAAGCCAGTGCACCCTGGCTACCAGTGCCCATAGCAGTTCCCGCACCGCCCGTAGCATAGGCTGCAGCAAATTCAAGGTGTCCCGATGCATCTCTGGAAAACGCCATTACCTTGTTTACGGTCTGGTTGTTTAAAGTGTAAACATAACCAGGACTACCTTTTCCTAAAACCTGTGCATTTTTGTTGTCCACCCTTAATCCAACAGCATCGCTTTTTTCCTGCAGATTTTTTTCGCAGGAAAATAAAAGAAGGGCCAATGAGCAGGTTGAAATGAAATACTTAACTTTTTTCATGTTTGTAAATTTTAAATGTTGATAAAAATCTTTTAGTGGTTCAGGCGGGGCAAAGGATTATTGTTCAGCATTGCTGTTCATTTTTTTAAGGCTCCGTATTTTAGTTTTGGTGAAAGAGGACCAGCCGCAACCCTGCATTTTTAAAAGGAAGTTCTCCCACACCCATGCCTTTCAATGGCAATTGTATAAAAGGCTCCACCTTAAGGCCTATAGAAGTTGATATTTTTTTCTGGAAACCCACAGCTATATTTAAAGCAGCAGCAGGGTAAAATTTATTTTCTTTGTAACTGCCAACCATGCTACCTTCAATTCCGTTTAGCATTGTTTTATATTGATTGTTTTCACTATTGATGAAATAACTGCTTACTCCTGATTTTATATAAACGCTTTTGTGGCTACCTATTTCAAAATGCCAGGAAGCCTGTACAGGTATTTCCAATAATTTGCTTTGGCCAGTCAAACTTATTATTTTCATTCCTGTGGGCATGGAGGACTGCATATTCTTCATATTAAAATTCTCTCCTGAAGATTGATAATTCCGCTTTGATAAAATAATTCCCGATTCCAATGACAGGCGTTGGTTCAATTTATACCCTACAATTATTCCTGCCTGTAAAGCCGGTTTATTTAAGCCCCCTGCTTTAACTGCACTGATTTGTATGGCACCTGCAACTCCATAATAGGTTTCCTTGTTTTTTTGTGATTTCACAGATATTGGTTGTTTGATCACTTCAGTCTCATTCGCTTTTGAAACCGGCACGGATTTTTCCGATTCTACAATGGTTTGAGGGTTATCTACCACCCCTTCAATTAGCGGTAACCTATGGATACCATTTACCGGATTTGAATTATCGTTGTGTGAGACTTCGCTTTGAATCGTGGAAAAGGAAGTTTTATTAACCTGCTGACCAGGCAGATATCGGGATAATGTATTTACCGGTGATAAATCAGCTGTAACATATTTACTACTAAAGCTTGCTTTATTCCCTTTCTCAATAAAGTTCTTCTGATATCCCAGGGTTCCACTTGCAGGAACATTGGGCTTTGTTTCAGAAGCCATTATAATCGCCAACGGATCTTTAATGCTACCGTCATTTACTGCAAGGAAGGCACCTGATAACAGCAAGACAACTATCCCTTTTTTCCAGACAGCATATTTACCTTTTTTCTCGGCAGGAATATTTTCCAACCGCCTGGAAATTTCGTCCCACCGATCTTCTCCATCTTTCAATGGATATTCATCTGCTGCCCGACGGAATATATCTTCTATATCGTTATTTAAATTCTGCATAAATTTCCTTCTTCCATTTCTTTTATTTTTTCCTGTAACATACCCCTGGCCCTGCTAAGCGTGGAACGGGATGTACTAATTGAAATGCCCAGCATCTCTGCAATTTGCAAATGACTATAGCCGTCCAGTACATATAAATTAAAAACCGTGTTGTAATTTCCTGGCAATTTTTTTACGATCGATATTAAATCTTTGTATAAAACCTGTTGATCAGCTTCATCAGCCTTTTCAGTAATTTCCCACACTTCTTCGTTTATTCCACCTATCACAGGCAATACGTGACTCTGGCGCAAGTCATCAATAGCTGTGTGGATCATTATTTTTTTCAGCCAGGCCATCAATACTTTTTCAAACTCATTATCTTTTGGCAAAATGAAATTTGAAAAACTTCTGAACACTTTTACAAATCCGTCGGTTACGATATCGTTTGTTTTGTCATATCGGTATATATACCTGAACACGATTTTACAGGCAAAGCCCCTGTACCGGTTGTATAACATCCCCTGGCTGGAAGCTTCCTGCCGTATACAACCTTGAATCATGTCCTTTAAATTTTCCAAGTTGACTGTTTATCCCTTCGCTGTGAAATTAATACCCGGGTTTACAATTATTAATATTCCCACTACTTTCTTATACTTATGATATACGGGATTAATTAAAAACTGCTGCAGAAACAGGAAAAATCTTTCAAATAAATAAATTAGCAGTTGATTCAGGCTGCAGCCGGGAGTAGCCATAATTAACTACTGGCTAAATGAAAGCCCAGGTTTAAAAATTCATGCAAGTTTAGCCACCTGCAAAGGCAATTTGTTACACTAAAAATGATCACCTCACTATAACTGAACCTACCGAATTAAAATTATTACCAGTAGTAAGTAAGGTAGGGATATTGTTTTTCCATATCCGGATGGGACCATTCATGAAGCCGGCCTCAGATACATACACATCTCCATTCTTTACAAAGACGCCTTGCGCAATTCCATTACTTCCATTTGCAGATAGAACAGTAGCAACTCCGTTTTTCCATAACTGGGCTTTTTCGCCAGAGCCGCCTGATGACTTCCGGCCACAAACATAAATGTCCGTGCCATCAATAAATATATCATTAGCCATGGCATCACTGGAAATGCCATCTGTCAGGTAAGTCGCTACGCCGTTTTTCCATATCACTGCCCTTCCTGATCCATTGCCTCCGAGGTTGTCCTGCCCTACGGCATATACGTCAGTGCCATTTACTAATATTTTTCTTACTATTGAATTGAATTGGCCATTATTAAGGTACTGGGGGATTCCGTTTTTCCATATCACTGCTCTCGAAACTATAGAAGCCTGTGGGGTTTTCGTACCACCCACATATACATCGCTGCCATTTACAAATACACAATTGGCATGAAAATTTGCTGAATCATTAGATAAGGTGGTGCTTGTGCCATTTTTCCATATCCTGGCAGAGGTTAAGCCTGTTACTATATTATCCATGTCATAGGCAACATACACATTACTTCCATTAACAAACACATCATTTGCATTGGAGTTTAAAAAAGAGAGTCCGGTAATATCTGTCTTTACCCCATTGATCCACACTTTTGCGTTACTGGTATACCCTAAGGAATCCCATTCCTGCCCGGCAATATATATATCATTATTAGGTGAGATAAAAGCATGGCTTATATAGCAACTTCTTGATCCATTGCTCACATTAGTAACCACTCCATTTTTCCAGTACTTTAAAACGCTATTAGGGCCGGGCGATGTTTCATTGCCAAATACATATACATCAGCAACTGGCTGAGTAGCACAGGCTACTACATTTCCTAAGTTAACGGTATGTGAAGAGGTTGATCCCGTTACTACAGGGCTTTGCTGGGCAGTGCCAAATTCGGTAACCTGGTAGCTGTAATTGAGAGTAGTATTCTGGCAGGTATAGACGGGCAGCGTAAAATAACCGGTGGCGCTATCAGGTATAAAAATATACGAACCTGATGAAGGAGAGTATAAGGAGATATAGCTGTTGGAAGCCACATTTCCCTGGCAGTTTTTAATATGGCCGGTAAACAGGGTGTATGTAGTTGTGGGCGCTACTATCCAGATTGTATCCAATGAGGTGGAAGTAGTAAAAGGGCCGATATTTCGTGTATGCAAGACCGCTCCACAAGAATTAGATACTTCAATATTCATTACAATGGGTTGGCTAACCGGTACACCGCTCATGATAAACCCGGTACAGGCTGTATATCCAAAACAGGTCATGGATGTTCCTTGCACGGTTAATCTTACCAATTGGTTTCCTACCGGGGTAGAATCGATAGAGTTCATAATTACACAACTCATGCGTACAAAGCCTGCCGGTTCATTTATACTCCAAAAAGAAAACCTGGTTACATCTGCCTTTATTTTGCCACCGCTTTTTATGGCCACACCCTCTTCTAACCACCGTGCCCGGGCCTCATCAAAATGCCACAAAGACATGGTGTCCCGTGCCGCTGGCTGTATGCTGGCCGGGACAGGAAATTCAAGGCTTGCTTTTTTTCCTGTGGTTATAACCAATGTGTTGCCGTTATCATCCAGCAGGTCGGCGCCTATAATGCCATAATTAGACAGAACGGTCTCTAAGCCATTTTTCCTTATCCCTCTTAAATCTCCCGGAACAATCAAATGCAAAGCCGGGCTTGCCGGGTTAATGTATTTTGCAAACACCTGCACATTACCGTTATAAGGATTTCCATTGGGATAAGAGAAAGCGTTTGAAGGAAAAACAATGGAGGCTCCATTACCAAGATCTACTGTGCCGCCACTCGTTGAAGGCAGGGTTGCAGTAAGTGTATGCTTTATTAACTGTATGCGTATAAAGTGGATTTTCCCTGCTACAGCAAGAAAATTTCTTGTCCCTTTAAAATACCCTGCTTTGCTAACGGTAACTGAAGCATTGTTTTTTGATACCGGGAAGTTTTTAAAAAAGAAAATCCCCATTGAATTTGTCAACACAGTCTGGTTGCCGCAACGAACAGTAGCACCCTGGAAAGGCAAGTTATTTTCATCTAAAACTACTCCATTTAGAGAAGCTGTTACCTGGATAGCATCGTCTACATTATAAGTTACAGAGCTATCTTGCCCTGGAACAGGCAGGGTATAAAAGACCTCTTTTTGGCATCCTGTAAATATAAAAAATGCCGCTACGGCAACAATAAATTGGAGGGCGTATCTCATAAAACCAGTTAGTTAGTTTGGCAGGAAAAATAAATGATTATAAATCTAACTCATTCCATTTAATAATGGCAATTCACGAGTTTGACATAATATTCAAGGCAGGTCACCTAATACCGCGAAAGGCAGCAGGGTGTTATCTTATCCGGAAAAACTCTTGCCGGCTGCCAGGAAAATTTATGTCGCTTGCGGGCATAGACGGGTTAAAATAAATATTGTATATTCATACATCTACCTTGCTCTCCTGGCAAACATCTGGTTTCTTTTCAATTCACTTTTAACCAAAAACTATTTTTTATGCAAAAATTATTGTTTGTATTTGGAGTTTGTTTACTGGCTATTGCCTGTAACAATGAAAAAAAAGAGTCGGCTGTAAATACAGAAACTGCCGCTGTAAAACCTGCTATGACTTTGTCAATGCCGGCTACTTACTCATCTTCTTTTGAAATGGGTAACCCTGATTATGCCGCTATGATTGTGCAGGGAAGCTGGAAAGACTGGCAGGATAATAAGATGGATAATTTAAGAAGCTGGATGGCTGATAGTGTTGTCATCATCACCAGCAATGAAACCACTATTAAGGGGGTTGATAGTGTGGCTGCAGTATGGAAAAGGTTTCGTGACGGTTATACAGCAGTAACTGATTCAGTCGATGCAGTTATGCCGGTGTACAGTACGGATAAAAAAGAAAACTGGGTGCTGGTGTGGGTAACCGAATATAATACCAATCTTAAAGGAGTGAAAGACACCTCAAGTGTGATGGAAACCTGGCGCATCAATAAAGATGGGAAAGCAGATTTGGCATTCCAGTATGAAAGCAATAAAAAGAAACCATAGCAGGTATATTAAAATTATAGCCCTGCTTTGTAAAGAGGCAGGGTTTTTTATTTTTGTCGCTGTTGGTAACAAACAGTACTGGATTAGGTATCCCCCGGACGCCGGGGCCTGGTCGTTGACCAGCCGACCAAGGCATGATATTCTATGTTTTCATAAAAAGGAGATTTTGTATCCTCGCAATTGGCAGCAACTTTATTCACCAACGATAGCAGTCTGGCGGCAACTTTTCGCCGCCGTAGGTAGAGTCGCTGCCCCCGTCTGGCTTTCAGCCAACGGGGAATTGAGCCCTAACAATTAGTTTCCGGTATAATGCGTAACCATATTGAATGCATCAACACCCGTTTCATAGAATTCAGCAGAGGAATATTTATACTCTTCAGGAAAGGTTACCAGTCCGGCTGCAACAGGATTGTTGTGGATGTATTCCAGTTTTTGTAAAAATACCTTTTGAGTAAAGAGTTCAATGCTAAGGGGCTCTCTTTTCCAAACTTGGTAAACGCGATCAGGCTTGTTTATTTTTAATTTTTCAAGAATCTCAGGATGGTCAATTTGGAGGTGCTTCAGTAATTGCTTTGCTGTTTGCCGCATAAAGGAGGCCTGTATCTGAGAAAGCGTATGATGTTGTAAGGGTTGCCATATAATATGAACATGATTGCTCATTATAGTAAAGGCACTTAATTCGATGCGATTATCATCTACCAGGAACTTAAGGGTGGAGATTATAATATCTTTGTATCCGTCTTCTTTAAGTAAGAGAAGCCATCGATGGATGGTCGCAGTGAAAAATTGTGGCCATTCTGTTGGAAAGCTCATTCTATAGGTAATTACGGGGTAGCGAAGTTTAAAAAATTAGCAATACTAAAGAATTGTAATTCGGGGTATAAGTGGAAGAGAATATTTCCCCGTTGGCTGAAAGCCAGACGGGGGCAGTTGAAGTATCATAGATGAGCGAAACCTACGGTGGCAGAAAGGCGGGAAATTTGATTTCGCACAAGCAAGCCCTTAGATTAACCTATGCCCGTATTACTTTTCCAAATGATCCTAATGGAGGTGAAATTAACCCTGGAGGTCATGGATATTGGAATGCAGTAACAGCGCTACATTTATAATTAGTATATGGCAAATAGTTTATCCATTTTAGTGTTATTATTTTATTGTTCCCAGGATTTTCTTGTACAAAAAGCAATTATCAAAATCAAGGATCTACAGAATGGAGGAATACTTATATAAATAATAGTAAAACTGATATACAACCATATCCAAATACATTTTCTAGGATTTGGTTTCTGGATAGTACTTTCATTTTGGAAAAAAAAATGGTTAATTCAACATCTATTGACGATAAACTGATAAAACAAAGCTACGATTTGGATAGATATATCTATTTTGATTTAAAAACTATGAAATGCCAGGATTATGTGTCATTCAGTGATACTGCGAAACCTTTTTGCAATTATTTAATTAAAAAAGAGGACAATATTGCGGTTAGGTTCTATGGTGGAAAAACGAGTGTTGACATTACTGATAGTCTTATCTATCTACCCGATACTACGATGTTAAATAAGTCATTCAAACGGATTAAGTATTTTATTTCAAGACCAACTGGTATTATTGAATACGTAAACTATTTAGATTGTACTTCTAAGAGAAATATATTCACCATTAATAAAACATTAGATGAATTGTATCCAAATTGCCAGGTGGTGAGACATGAAATTAAGGCAGACCCAAATAGTGAGATGAAAGTTATGTTCGAATATGTTATGTTAAATACGAAGCTTAACTCTCATGAATTAAAAGTATTCAAGAAATGGAGACAGAATGCAAAAGAAACTAAGCTACCATTATTGACATTTAGTGAAGCATTTCACAAGTGTAATCGTTATTTAATTTCACTACAAAAATGATTATACAACTTTCTGCCGCCGTGTGTAAGCCGTACCGATGCCCCCGTCTGGCTTTCAGCCAATGGGGAATTGAAC
>JBKJUT010000186.1:0-7288 GCA_046590515.1 Ferruginibacter sp. | reverse complement strand
TTTCAATTTTTCTGTAGTTGGATACACAGGCTCAAGATAATTTTTACCGGCAGCGTTTGCAGGTACATAGTTTTCAATATCAGGATGAGCCAGTTGCGGCATTCCCATAAAAAAGCCGGTTTTGCCGAATACCAGGTATTGCTGACCTACCTGCAGTATTTTTTCAACCCAACTGATACCCTGGAACCATACCAACTCTATGACACCCGTATCGTCTTTTAATTTGGCCACCAGGCGGCGGCTTCTTTTCTCACCCAACATTTCCAGGCTGAGCAGTATACCTGCAACCTGCGCATATTCCATCCCGGGGGTTACCTGGCCGATTTTATCTACCCGGGTTTTATCTACATGCCGCAAGGGATAATGATCCAGCAGGTCTTTAAAATTGAACAACCCAAGTTCTTTACGCAAGAGGTCGCCTTTGAGAATTGATATCCCTGTCAGGTATTCAATAGGTGATTGTAATATGTGGTGAGTAATGCTGATGCGGTATATTTCTACAAATATATTTCAGCATTCGGAAGTAACACGGATAATAGTATCCGGGATTATGGTGTTTTCCTGTTAAAGGAAGGACGGTTAGGTTTGCCAAAACGCTTTTTACCTTCAGGACGGTTAGCGGCGGGGTTGTATTCAGGCACTTCACCAAAGGCTTCAGGCACCACGGCTTTCGGCACTTCCTTACCCAGCAGTTTTTCAATGGCGGCAAACTTGCGTTGTTCTTTTACACTGATGAGCGTATAGGCTGTACCTTCTGCGGCTGCGCGTGCAGTACGGCCTATGCGGTGTACATAATCTTCTCCATCATGAGGCACGTCAAAGTTGATAACAAGATCTATATTATCAATGTCAATTCCACGGCTCAGGATATCTGTAGCTACCAACACCGGCAGGCGCCCGCTTTTGTATTGAATCAGAACATCTTCTCTTTTATCCTGCTCCAGGTCGCTGTGAATTTCATCGGCATTGATACCATTGCGTTTAATATCCCGCGTGAGTTGCTTTACACTCAGCTTGCTGCTGCAAAAAATAAGTACCGATTTAAAATTCTTTTGCTTCAGCAGGTAAAGTATCAGCGGAATTTTCTGGGCGTCATACACCATGAAAGCCTGTTGAATTATTTTTTCAGGAGGCTTGCTTATGCTGATATTTATTTCAGATGGTTGGTGTAAGATACGTCGGGCCATTTCACGGATTTTATGTGGCATGGTAGCCGAGAAAAGCAGGTTCTGCCTTTGTTTAGGCAGGTGATTTATGATAAACATGATGTCATCATAAAAACCCATATCAAGCATGCGGTCTGCTTCATCTAAAACGAGGTATTTCAATCCATCGAGCTTCACATATCCCATTTTTATATGGGCCATCATTTTCCCGGGTGTACATACTACGATATCTGCACCCATGCTGAGCGCTTTCTTTTCCTGTACAAAGGCATTGCCGTCTCCACCGCCATACACAGCAATAGAACTTATATTGGTAAAATAAGAAAGTCCTTCCAGGTGCTGGGCTATTTGAATAGCCAGTTCACGGGTGGGCACAATCACCAGCGCATTGATCGTTTGCTGGTCGTGCGGTGTAGTGATCAGTTTGTTTACAAGGGGCAATAAAAACGCGGCAGTTTTTCCCGTACCCGTTTGAGCAGAGGCAATTACATCCTTCCCTTCTAAAATAAGAGGAATGACCTGTTCCTGTACAGGGGTAGCATTTTCGTAACCTGAGGCTTCTATACCTTCTGCCAATCTTGGATCAAAATCAAATTCTGTAAACTTCAAAACTATCTGTGGATTTAATAGGTGAAGATAAGGCATTTCAGCAGCACTGGCGGCTAAACCATTGAATTCCTTTTAATATCTTTGAGCAAAGCTTTATAATAAAAAATCAGGTACGCATGGTAAACGTGGGCGAATATAATGTCTTGAAAGTGATCAGGCTGGCAGATTTCGGCATTTACCTGGATGATGGAGCAGAAGGTATTTTATTACCAAAACGTTTTCAACCTGCCGGCGCAAAGGTGGGAGATGAAATCAAAGTGTTTGTATACCATGACGGTGAAGAACGTCTCATCGCCACCACCCAGCAGCCAATGGGAGTTGTGGGAGATATCGTAAAACTCAGGGCAGTAAATGTAACTCCGCAAGGTGCCTTCCTGGATTATGGGTTAATGAAAGATCTTTTTGTGCCCAAGTCTAAGCAGGTAATGGGAATGCGGCCAAATGGTGAATACCTGGTGAAGCTTTTCATAGATGAGCAAACAGGAAGGATCGCTGCAACTGAAAAACTGGATATGTTCCTTAGTAACGAAGAGCTGACAGTAAAGGAACTGGAGGTAGCAGATCTTATAGTTTACCGCCGGACTGATATCGGGTATGTAATGATCATTAATAACAGGCATACAGGTGTGCTTCACTTTAACGAAATATACCGCCAGATTACTGAGGGAGATAAATTTAAAGGTTTCATCAAAAAAATTTACCCGGATAACCGGATTGATGTATCAGCTGGCAAGCCGGGTTACGAGCGGGTGGAGGATGAAACCCAAAAGATCTTACGCCTGCTTAAGGAAAACGATGGATACCTCCCATATAATGACAAAAGCAGCCCGGAAGCTATTTATGAATTTTTCGGTATGAGTAAAAAAACCTTCAAGATGACTACCGGTAACCTATACAAGCAGCGAACTATCAGTTTTGAAAAAACGGGAATTAAATTAGTGGAAGAATAACCTGGGTTATGGGGCGGATAAAGCTTGACTTACACGATATTTACAATAACAGCGCGGCAATCGACAAAGCCCTGCTGCAGGCTTTTGAAGATGCTATAGATAAAAAAATAAAAGAAGTAGAAATAATACCAGGTAAGGGCAGTGGCCAGTTACGTAAAAAAGTAGAAAGGTTCCTGCAGTTGCCGCACATCAAACCACTATATCACCGTATAGAAAACGACAGTAAGAATTTTGGAAGGCTATTTGTGTATTTTAAATTCTAAAACGTAATGCACCGCCTCACATCTCTCCAAACCTGGTTAATAATTTTTTTTCTTTTGGCGGGGTTCGGATTTATATTCCTTGCCATCGAAGTATATGAAAAAGATATTTTCAGTCTGGACGGGAGTATAGCAGCCTGGATCCATGCCAACAGAAGCCCCGCTGTAACCAGACTTGCAATTGCTGTCACGTTCCTCGGCTCCCAAAAATTTTTATTGCCGGCTAATGTGCTGTTGATGGCCTGGTTATTCTTCAGGCATCGTTACCGTAGTTATGCCTGGAAGATAGCAGTAATGTCTGTTTCCAGTGCCGGATTTTTATTCGCAATAAAATATTTAATTAAAAGACCAAGGCCTGTATCTGATATTACTGATGCGGTAGTGCACTATAGTTTTCCCAGCGGGCATACTTTTACCAGTATAGTATTTTTCGGGATCATTATGTACCTGGCTTATAGGTATATGCACTCTTACCTGAAATTCCTCACTATATGTTGCTCCATCCTTTTTATCTTTTTTATTTCATGGAGCAGGTTGTACCTGCAGGTGCATTATGCCAGTGATGTGCTGGCCAGTTATTGCCTGGGAATTATGTGGCTTATCATGGCAAAATGGTTTTTACTGGAGAGTGATGAGCACCCGGCTGCCCGATCAGGCCTATCTCACGGGAATGAATAATAGCTTCAGCACTATGCAGGAAGTAGCAGCAAGCCACCCCCAAAGCTTGCATCTCCGCTAATTTTGCAGTTACCAGGGGTTTAAGTTGCTTTGTAGTCTGGCGTATATACACCGCATGCACCAGTGATTTAAAGTGAGAAGATATTGAGGCATAAATAAACGGGTCTTCCTGCGAATCATCTCCCAGCAACACCACCCGTTGATCAGGAAAAGCTTCAAGTATCCTGGAGATTCTCATAAATTTGGTTTTGTGATTATTTTGCCCCGTTTTAAATACCTGGCTGAATAATTTTAGCTGGTTAAGCAGGAATACACCGCGAGGCAAATGATTTATTTCAGAGAATTCACTTATGTAATCATACAGGTTCCATTCACTGCTCGACAAATAAAAAAAAGTATTTTTTTCACCGGATTTTGAGAAAGAAGATAATAACTGGTAATGATTTACTACCCCTTCGAAGGGCCGCCGGCTCCTGGCATTTTCTGTAAGTAACACGTATAGCCGTTTACGCAAATTGGCCGAATGCGATACCAGGAATGTATCGTCAATATCTGAAATAAATGTGTATTCGCCTTCAAAAGGAATTGTAACGAGGGCCGACCCGGTGGAGATTATGTTGTTTTTCCGCTCGTGCAACCATTTCACTTCTACTTTGTACCAACCCGGTGCCAGGGGCTTTGAAAGCGGCCATTCAAACCTGAAAAAACCATCTTTTGCAGAGCGTGACGTGTATGTTTTTCCCTCCCAGGTAAAATGCAATAAGGCTCCCTCTACCGGATTTACCATAAACAGGCGCAATAATGCCAGTGTGTTCGACACAAAATTACGGCGGTATCTTTTACGGGGTTCAGGGCCGAAAGAAAAAACGTGTCCATATACAATGCAATGTGATTTATTTCCGTAACCATTGTATAATTTTACCCGGGGTACATCCGTCAGCCTGAGGGCAAACAGAAATTTTTCTTTAAGCCGTAAAGCAAAAGATTTTCTAACAGTAAGCGGGATATCTACATTCATAAAATACGATTGGCGCAATGAATAACAGCAATAATTTAAAACTCTTATTTGTTATTAATCCTGTTTCAGGCAGCACGAATAATTCCTGGGAGGATATGATCCGGCAATATTTTACAGGTAAAACATTTACAATTGAATATCTCGTCCTGGATAAAATACCTGATACACAACAGATCAAAATTAAGATAAAAGAATTTTCTCCTGACAGGGTTATTGCCGTAGGAGGTGATGGCACTGTAACAATGGTCGCGAAAATTGTGGCTGACTCGCATGCCACCCTTGGAATAATACCTGCCGGATCTGCCAACGGGATGGCAAAAGAATTGAATATTCCTGAAAATATAAATGCTGCATTGGATACCGTAATTCATGGAGCCACACGGTGTTGTGACGCCATCCTGATAAACGAAGCAGAAGTTTGCCTGCATTTAAGTGACATCGGTTTAAATGCACAACTCGTTAAATATTTTGATGAAGGAAAAGTACGTGGCAAACTGGGGTATGGAAAAGTGATTCTTAAAACTTTATGGCGTAAGCAAAAAATGCAGGTAATTATTACCACTCATAAGGAAGAGATCCGGCGCAATGCATTTATGGTAGTGCTGGCAAATGCAAGTAAATATGGAACCGGGGCCGTTATTAATCCCCTTGGCCAATTGGATGATGGTGCATTTGAAGTGGTAGTGGTCAGAAGACTTGCACTTTCAGAATTATTAAAAATGCTCTTCCGGCCCCAACCCTTCAACCCGCAGAAAATAGAAATATTTACCGCTACTAACGTCGATATGGAAACGATGAAAAGCGTGCATTTCCAGGTTGATGGAGAATACAAAGGGAAGATTAACAGGCTGAAAGCTGTTATCCTCCCTAAGTATATCAATATTATTTTGCCCCGTTCCTGAATACCTACATATTAAACATCTTGGAAATTACATTATTATCGTGGCTGTATATATCATCTGCGAAATGTAATAATCCTTCGTCGTCTACCCAGGCAGTATAGTATGTAATGAGCACTGGAATCGGATTTTTAAGTTTTACATATTTCTCAGTACCACTATTCATGGCAACATCAATTGCTTCTGGACTCCATTGATTATCATCTTTCAACACGTAGTTAGCCATTTTGACGGGGTCACTCAACCTGATACAACCATGACTGTAGGCTCTTTTGTCTTTATTAAACAAACTCTTAGACGGGGTATCGTGGAAGTAAATATTAAAGCTGTTTGGAAACAGAAACTTCACTTTACCGAGTGCATTTTTTGGACCGGGCAATTGCCGTACAACCGGCAGGGCACCATCACTTCCATTTATTTCCATATTGTTGTTTGCAAGGTAATCAGGGTTGCGGTTCATGTTGGGTACGATTTCGTTTTTAACAATGCTGGGAGGCACGTTCCAGTATGGACTAAAAACAACCTGGTTCAGGTTACCGGTAAACATCATTGTATTATGACCTTCTTTACCTACTACCACTACCATATCAAATACTTTTTGCTTGCCATCTTTTGCATGCAATATAAATTCCGGAATGTTTACGACAAACATCTGGCCTTTGGGTTCATTAATCATCCACTGCATACGCCCCATATTTACCAATATCTGCTGAAGTCTTTTATTCACCGGCACGTTCATATCTTTTATCTGCTGGTCGGTTAATGTACCGGTTGGTGTATAACCATGTCTCTTTTGGAATGTAGAAATTCCACCGGCAAGGGTTTCAGTATAAGCCTGGCTGGTGTCACCTGCAGCCAGATCACCAGATGCCTGTAATCTTTTTTTCAGTGCGAGTATAGCCGGAGAAGATGTTCCTTTACCAAGTTGTTTCGCGGAGGCATTGACTACCGGCCATCCACCGGCTTTTGCTACTTCATAATATCTGCCCAGTTGTTCCTTTAATAATTTATAGGATTCGTTCACTTCTGAATAGTACTTATTGTCTTTATGTTTTTTTGTAAGAAGGGAATCTGCCAGCAGCATCACATCTTCTTTTTTACGTGGAATGAAGCGCTCCATTTCCTTTCTTTTGATATATCCATCTTCAATATTGTTTAGCGCATACATAATAAAATGTTCCGTCATCTTTAATTCTGTTTCCAATATACTTTTATCACTGCCGGATATTTTTAATGACTCCTCGGCTATGAGGTTATCCATTTTCTTTTGTAAGGCTTTATCGTTAAGGGATGAATCATTACCGTAAGTGGTGTGATAATTATGCATATTCCAAAACCCGCGTGCCTGCTCAGTCAGCCCGTCGCCGGCAAACCAGGCGTACTGGTAGTTACGCGCATTATAAAAACTCACCATCCTGCGGGTAATGGCATCATCTACTTTGTTTTTTGCCAGGTATTCTACCAGTGAAGCACTGTCGAAAAACAGGTTGTTATACGCATTGGCCGGGGTAATGCTGAAGTCACGCTTAGTGATTTTCTTTTCCTTTTCAGGTTTGTTACTGCCGGATTGTTCAGTAGTAGTTGACCCGTCTGTACTTTTTGTATTGCAGGCAAATAGTAATAAAGATACCGAGGTTACCAGTAAGAATTTTTTCATACGGATTGATATACAAATCCTGTGCCTTTAAAAACCGAAACAGGTATTAAT
>JBKJUT010000158.1:0-2993 GCA_046590515.1 Ferruginibacter sp. | reverse complement strand
TTCATCATAGCCCAGGAACTGGGAAGGATAATACACATTTACCCACCTGCGGGTATAAGGGTTATAAAACGGACGGGTATAAGGCCGGGAATAGACAGGGTCTTTTATTTCACGTGTGGTTTTTTCCACCAGCACATCATGTTTTATGATAATGTCCGGTTTATTTTTTGATTCCTGCCAATTGGATTTTAAGAGTTCAGTGCTGATAGCACTTTGCAGGTTATTTACCTGTATATCGTTCAGGAATTCGCGTGAACTGTCTGTTGCATATTCACCCCAGGTAAAGGTTTTGTACTTATCAAAATTGACAGATTCGTCTTTTTCAATGTGTGCCGTTCCGGCGCAGCCGGCCAGTAAAAAAAGCATGGCTGCAAAAATGGGAAGCTTACTGATTTGTTTCATTTTATCTCCTTTTTTTTAGTCCTTAAAGATCCTTTAAAAAAAGAAAATGAAATGTGAATGTAGGGGAATTCTGCTTACTGGAGACTGTTATTAACAGATTTTTTATTTACTTAATTTATTGCTAAAATCAACTGTTAGGATGTTTACATAACCGCCAGTAATCTACCATTACTTTAATAACATTTTTAAATTCCTCATAGGTATCATTTTTTTGAAAAAAGCCTTGCACAGTCAGGTTTTTGTAAGCTTCATTCACCGCGTATTGAGACACGTATGTCGAATAAAAAATGAAAGGAATACTCTTGTCACGCAGGACCGGATTGGCATCCATTTCAGTTTTAAATTCTATGCCATTTTGCCGGGGAAGATTTACATCACATAATATAAGAAAAGGCTGCTGCTCAGTTTCTTTTAGGTAGGAAATTGCATCGGGGCCATTACTAAAGCAGATTAACTCATTTTCAACCTCATTTTCCCGTAGCGCCTCCTTTAAAATTTCCAGATCATCGTTGTCGTCCTCAATTACCACAATGGGTCCTGACTTTGCCATACAATATTTTTATATTGTACTTCCAATTATCATGCTACAACATAAAGGATTTAGTTTTTGGAGGCGTAATTAATTTTTGCTGGTTTTTAAATTAAAGAGAATAAGACATGAATGATACTTTACCATTGCCTGCTGCTCCTGACTTTGTAACTACGTTACATGGTAAGCAAACCGCTTTGTATATTTTAAAAAACACTAATGGTGTGTCAGCCGCTTTTACCAATTATGGTGCCCGGTGGGTTAGTATGTTGGTGCCCGACCGCTCAGGTAAATGGACAGATGTCATCAATGGTTTCGATTCTATCAAAGGCTATTTAGAAGCGACAGAAACGTATTATGGCGCAATAGTAGGGCGTTATGCCAACCGGATAGCCCAGGGCCGGTTTTCACTGAACAGCAAGATTTACGAACTGGCCGTTAATAATCCACCTAACCATTTGCATGGCGGGCTGGAGGCATTTCATAAAAAAGTATGGGAAGTAGTAGAAGCCGGGTCTCAACACATAATTTTCAGATATATATCTGCTGATGGTGAGGAAGGCTACCCAGGTACACTCACCGTAACCGTTAAGTATACACTTACAGAGGCTAGCACTCTAGATATTGTATTCCGGGCGAAGACTGACGCAGATACGGTAGTCAATTTTACCAACCACGCTTATTTTAACCTGAATGGCCAAGGATCTGGTACTATTCTGTCTCATGCACTCCGGATTTCGGCAGATGGATTTACTCCCATAGATCCTACATCTATTCCATTAGGTTTTATAAACCCGGTGGCAGGTACTCCCTTTGATTTCCGGCAGCCGACTTCTATAGGGTTACGGATAGAAGAAAATGATATCCAACTAACTCATGGCAACGGGTACGACCATAATTTTGTGCTGAATAGTGCCGGCGACATTAATATTATATCTGCAGTAGCAACTGGAGATCTGAGCGGAATTCAAATGACTGTATATACCACAGAGCCCGGGCTTCAGTTGTATACCGGCAATTTCCTTAACCATGAAAATAAATTAAAACAGGGCAAAACGGATGGCAGACGTGAAGCATTCTGCCTGGAAACCCAACATTTTCCTGACTCTCCTAATCAACCATTGTTTCCGTCAACCAAATTAACACCTGGAGAGGAATTCTATAGCTGTACCCGCTTTTGTTTTTCCGTGCAATCATAAATTCAGCAGGCTGGTACCGTCTTCCGTTAAAGCAATGTAGGAAGTTAATTTACGGCCCATTGATTTTTCATATGCCGTACTTATGTCCTCTATCAGGGTTTCGATCTGGTCATTTTTTACGAGATTAATGGTGCAACCTCCGAAGCCCCCACCCATCATCCGGGCTCCCGGTACAGCTTCGTTTCCCTTCACCTGGTCCACCAGGAAATCCAGTTCCCGGCAGCTCACATTATATTCGGTACTTAAGCCATGGTGACTGGCAAACATTTGTTTTCCCAGGCTTTTTATATCGCCGTGTTCCAGGAAATAAAAACCTTTAAGCAGCCGCTCATTTTCTTCCACCACATATTTACAACGGCGGAAAATTTCTTCATTTACAGGCCGCACATATTTTTCCAACATTGCCATATCCACATCCCGCAGGCTGTTTACTTGTTGGATATGTGTTTTAACCATAGCTGCTCCCTCTTCGCATTGCTGCCGCCTGATATTGTATTCAGAACCAGCCAGTGAATGTTCCACATTTGTATTCAGAAGCACTATGCTGGTATCAACAAGGTCGAACGGAGCATATTCATATTCCATAGAACGGCAATCCAGTTTTAACACGTGCCCTTTTTTACCAAACAAGCTGGCAAACTGGTCCATGATCCCGCACATTACACCCGCAAATGTATGCTCTGCTTTTTGGGCGATAAATGCCATCTCCAACCGGGGAATCGCAAGGTTAAATAATGAATCGAGGGCATATGCAGTAGCACATTCCACTGCGGCGGAAGAGGACATTCCGGCTCCAATAGGAATATCTGCATCCAGAACAAGATTGAAACCCTGTACGTTATGTGAACGCTTTATCATTTGGT
>JBKJUT010000212.1:0-5204 GCA_046590515.1 Ferruginibacter sp. | reverse complement strand
AGTTTGGTTTACCTCCGATATTCAACGGCCAGTCTTTCGTAAATATCCAGCTCATAAATCCCAGCGCGGTAGTGGTTCCTGCTATAGCATAAATAAAACCTGCAGTATGCAGACTGGTTTCACGTACGCCCATCGCGTGATCTAATCCATGCACCGGGAAAGGGGTGTATACATCATGGATCTTATAACCTGCTTTGCGCACATTCTTTACCGCCGGAAACAAAACAGCTTCATCATCAAAAGCACCTACAACAAATTTTTTTATTCCTCCAGCCATGTTATTTATTTAATAGTTTCAATATTCCTTTAATTCAGTCTGCACCTTTATTAATGTGCGTGTTCTACTTTTTCCACATAGAATTTCTCTGCATCTGCTTTTTCTATATCGGTCATCTTGGCTTTGTAATTCTCACCGCTTGTTTTAAGGATGGCCTTGATTTCTGCTACAGCTATTACCGGGAAGTATTTGGCAAACAGGAAGAAGCAGGTAAAGAACAATCCAAAAGTACCAAGGTAAAAACCGATTTCCCATGTACTCGGGCTATAGTAAGTACTCCAGCTTGATGGAAGGTAATCCCTGTATATAGAAGTAACAATGATCACAAAACGTTCATACCACATACCGATGTTTACGATCACACTCATAAAAAACGTTACCGTAATATTTCTCCTGAGCTTGCGGCTCCAGAATAACTGCGGTGATACTACGTTACAGAACATCATCAACCAGTAACTCCAGCCATAAGGAGAGAACAGGTTTGCCCTGTTTTCACTGAAGGCATACCACTCATACGGGTTTTGGCCATACCAGGCGATGAACAACTCAGTCAGGTAAGCTATACCCACAATACTACCTGTCAGTACAATTACTTTATTCATAGCCTCAATGTGGCCGAGGGTAATATAATCCTGCAAGCCCATTACTTTTCTAACCACGATAAGCAGGGATTGCACCATGGCAAACCCGGAGAATATGGCACCGGCCACGAAATAAGGAGGGAAGATAGTAGTATGCCAGCCAGGTACAATAGATGTAGCAAAGTCAAAAGATACAATGGTGTGCACCGAAAGTACCAATGGAGTTGCCAGTCCGGCGAGTACTAAAGATAAAGATTCATGCCTTTGCCAATGCTTGGTGCTGCCCGTCCAGCCAAAGGCTGCAATTCCGTACATCATTTTACGGAATTTAGTTTTAGCCCTGTCTCTTACTGTAGCCATATCAGGAAGTAATCCTGAATACCAGAACAACAAAGACACTGTGAAATAAGTAGAGATCGCGAATACGTCCCAAAGTAAAGGAGAGTTAAAGTTGACCCATACCGGTCCGCGGGTATTGGGGTAAGGCATAATAAAGAATGCCAGCCAAACACGTCCCATGTGCCAGATAGGAAACTGGCCCGCGCACATTACTGCGAAAATGGTCATCGCCTCTGCTGCACGGTTCACACCGGTTCTCCATCCCTGGCGGAATAAAAGCAAGATGGCCGAAATAAGCGTTCCTGCGTGACCGATACCTACCCACCATACGAAGTTGGTGATATCCCAACCCCAGCCAATGGTCTTGTTCAGGTTCCATTGCCCGATACCGTAAGTTACCTCCCGGTATACACTGTACATACCAAAGAGGAGCAGTGCCACACTGATATAGAAACCAATGTACCAAAGCCTGCTGGGCTTCATCTCAATCGGGCGTATAATATCTTCCGTTACCTGGTGGTAATCTTTGTCACCATCAACCAGCGGTTCCCTTTGTTGCGATTCGTATTTCAGTAATGACATATATTTTCAGGCTTTAAGCTTCAAGCCGGGGCTATCTGCTTGTTTCTTCTTTATTTTAATTCCTCACCTTTCGATGCGGTCTTTATTTAACCATGACCTTTCTCCGTATGAACTTCGCTGCCATGGGTTTCTTCTGCCACACCTACATGACGGTCAGTATTCCTCACTTTGGCCAGGTAACTTACATTAGGCAACACGTGAAGCTGTTCCAGCACATAAAAATTGCGGTTGGTTTGTTCTTCATGGCGTATTTTATATACATCACTTTGCTTATCGTTGTAATTACCAAAGCTGATGGCGTTGGTAGGACAAGCCTGTGCGCAGGCGGTCTTAAGGTTTCTTACCAGAGATGGATCCTCTTTCTTCTTGGCTTCCAGCTTTCCTTCCTGTAATCGCTGTACACAGAAGCTGCACTTCTCCATAACTCCACGTGAACGTACCGTTACATCGGGGTTAAGTACCATCCTGGTTAAATCATCATTTACCTGGGTGGTTACTTCATTAAGATCAGAACCGATTAATGGATTCTGGTTATCCGGGAAGCTGTCTGCTCCGTTGTAATCAAGCCAGTTAAAACGGCGCACTTTATACGGGCAGTTATTGGCGCAATAGCGGGTTCCTATACACCTGTTATAAGCCATCTGGTTCATTCCCTCACTGCTATGGTTAGTGGCAGAAACAGGACAAACATTTTCGCAGGGTGCGTTATCACAATGCTGGCAAAGCATAGGCTGGAATACCACATCGGGATTTTGCAGGTCACCGGTAAAATAACGGTCTATACGCAACCAGTGCATATCATGGTACCGCTGTACCTGTGTCTTACCAACTACACTGATGTTGTTTTCTGCAATACAGGCTACCACGCAGGCGCTGCAACCGGTGCAGGTATTCAGATCAATGCTCATACCCCACTTGATTCCCGGCTTGTCGAAATGCGGGTATAGAGTAGCATCTTTTTCAAAGTTTTTGGAATCCATACCATGCGGCATGATTAATTCGCGCTCTTTCCTTGGTTCTTCAAGTAATTCAGTGGGATCTGCCTGGTATTTTGCCAGGCTGGTCTCGTAAATAATAGGCCTGCTTTCACTAAACCCGTGTACCTGCGTTTGTGCAAGGGGGTAAGTAGCGCCTGTTTTTACGATGGTGCAAGGTGCCGTAGCGCTGATAAAGTTTCCTTTCCAGCTTAATAAAGGATAAGCATTTTTACCCACACCGGAAGCAGAACGGCCGATGCGGTCCAGGCTCTGATCTGCCACAGCACTTTGGCGTCCATACCCCAGGGCCACGGCCACTGTAGATGGATGCAGACCCGGTATGATCATGGCAGGTAATTCAACCGATTGATTATTGACGGTAATTTTTATTACCGGTTTTTCAGGATGAACCTCGTAGGCATCAGCTTGCTTTTTGCTATCCGGGTTCATGATATCTATTCCTAACAGTACTTTCGCCATTTCAGGGCTTATCATAGCATAGTTATCCCATGTCACCTTGGTGATAGGGTCAGGTAATTCCTGTAACCAGGGATTGTTGGCATGACTGCCATTTCCCACGGAAACTTTCTGGTATAAAACGACCTCGTAATCTTTAGTAGCAGGAGTAGGTGCAAATGCTTTATCCAGACCCGCATTGTTATAAGAAGCGCGGCTACCGGTAAGGGCTACCGGAAGCACTGAAGCAATGCTGTCTTTCATTCCTGCAAGAATGCCTGTACTGCTTTTGGCTGATGCAGGCTCTATTACTCCATCCTGTAGCGCTTTATTCCAGTTGTCTTCACTACCTACTTTACCCAGCCAGTAATTTTTACAGAATACTTCATATGCGTCTTGCGGATAGCCACCGGCGGTAGCCGCCATTCTTTGCCCGGTACTGTCGGTACCTGCCACCGGGGCAGCCGCAGTTGTGGTTGACCAGCCTAATAATGAGGATTGGAAGGGCCTGGTTTTAAACAACGGGTTTATTACCGGCTGTAATAAACTGATATATCCGCTAACCGGCTCCGCATCTCCCCAGCTTTCAAGCCAATGATGAGATGGAATTATATATTTACATAATTCAGTGGTTTCATCCATGTTGCCATTAAATGAAATACTGACAGGTAATTTTTTAATATTTTCGGCGAACCTGGCTCCTTCAAAATACGAATAAACAGGATTGCAGTCGTACACGAGTAAAGCTCCAATGGCACCGGCATTCATATCACTGGCCAATTGAACCATTTCACTGTCTATTCCTTTGCGGGTATTATTAGTAGCAGAGAAATCCAGTGTATTACCGTTTGCACCTATTGCTTCATTGATGGCATTTACTACCAGTTGCACGTTTACGTCATTGCTGCCACATACCACCAGGCCGGCGCCTTTGCTGGCTGATAAAGCTGCTGCAGCCTTATCGATACCGGAATTCAGCCTGGCATCTGCAAGAGTGGTAGCCACATTTCCACCTCCAAGTTTTGCCAGAAGCGCCTGAGCTATTGCGGCAGTTTCAGATGGGCGATGTACATAACGGTCATCTGCGTTACTCCCGGTAAGACTCATCATACTTTCGAAATGAAAGTGACGGCTTAATTCCGGCTTACTGGCTTTGATCTTGCGGTTTTCCGCATATTGCCTGCTGAATTCTACAGGGCTAATCCAGGTGCCAAGAAAATCAGCACCCAGGCTTACAATGGTTTTTGCTTTATCAAAATGATAAGCAGGTAAGGCCCGCTTTCCATAACTGGCTTCATTCGCCATCAACATACCACTGTGGCTGACCGCATCATATTGTACGTGCCTGCTCCCTGGATATTTTGCCAGAAACTGGGCAATTACCAGCAGTGTAGTGGGTGAGTTGATGGTAGATGTAAGCAACACAACGGGTCGACCGGCGATCTTAGACATATCCTCTGCCACCATCTTATCAAATGCTTCGAAAGTACTAACCTCTTTAAATCCAGTACCGCTTCTCTGCAACGGGTGGCGTAAACGGGATGTATCATATAAATCCAATACCGAAGCCTGCGCCTGTGCATTGGTTCCGCCCCTGGTTAAAGAAGACAGTTCGTTACCTTCAATTTTTATGGGACGGCCATCTCTTTGCTTAACCACCACGCTAATGGCATCGCCGCCATTCACATAGGTAGATGCATAATAGTTTGATATACCAGGAATGACATTATCAGGCTTTTGCAGGTAAGGCACCGCACGGTTAACCGGGGTCTGGCAACTTGCTGCCAGCGCTGCGGCTGCTGTGCTGAATCCCAGATATTTCAGAAAATCCCTGCGTGGCGTTTTTATTTCCAGCAATCCCTTAGCATCAAGGTCTTCAAGGGGAAGAAGGTCTTCCTGGAACTCATTCTTTTCTGATTCTTTAAAAGCATCAGTCTGATTAAGTTGCCCAAAATTTTGGCAGTATTTTTTTTGACTCATAATATAATTAAT